>NZ_BAAAHQ010000014.1:49652-64869 GCF_039525605.1 Nonomuraea longicatena
TGGTCCGGTCGAGCACCACGGCCATGACCACGACGGCGAGCCCGGCCGGGAGCATGATGCCGACGTTCTCCCTGGACAGGCCCTTGATGATGTCGGAGCCGAGGCCGGGCGCGGCGATCAGGTTGGCGATCACCACCATGGACAGCGCCATCATGATGGTCTGGTTGACGGCGAGCGTCATGGTCGAGCGGGCCAGCGGCAGCCGTACCTTGACCAGGGTCTGCCAGCGGGTGGCGCCGAGCGACTCCGACGCCTCGACGGCGGCGGCGGGCACCTGCTCGATCGCGAGCGCGGTGATGCGGATCGCGGGCGGAATGGCGTAGACGATCGTGGCCGCCGCCCCCGCCGCCGGGCCGATCTGGAAGAACAGCACCATCGGCGCCAGATAGGCGAAGGTCGGCATGATCTGCAGGTAGTCGAGCACTGGCGTGACCAGGGCGCGCACGCGCGGCGAGCGGCCCATCCACACCCCGGCCGGCAGCCCGATCAGCAGCGCGAGCAGCACCGACGTACCGACGAGGGCGAGGGTGTCGACGCTCGCCGCCCACACGCCGAGCACGCCGAAGGAGGTGAAGCCCGCGACGGCGAGCAGCGCGACGCGGTAGCCGCCCGCGAGCCAGCCGAGCGCGCCCATCACGCCGATCAGGCCCGGCCAGCCGAGCGCGCCGAGCACGGTCGCGAACGCCTGGAACAGGCCGTCGACGAACAGGCGCACATAGTTGACGAAGTAGAGGAACAGCGGGCTGGCGTTCTTGTTGTCGTCCACCCATTCGCGCAGGTCGGTGAGGGCCTGGAAGGGTGCTGCGGCGTCGTCGTGCGGGAGCGTCCCGGTGCCGCCGAAGACCAGGTAGGCGGCGACGCACACGGCGGCGGCCCCGGCCGGGAACGCCCATCGGGGCACGCGCACCCTCGACGGGGTGCCGACGGCGGTCACGCTCACGCCCGCGCCCGCTCCTTCTCGGGTACGGCGGCCCGCCTGCCCGCCAGAAAGCTGAGCAGGTCCACCCGGTCCACGACCCCGGCGAGTTCGCCGCCGTCCATCACCCGGATCGGCCGGGCCGAGGTGGAGGCCAGTTCGACCGCCTCCATGACCACGGTGGAGGCGGGCAGCGCGGGGCCGTCGAGCGGCTCGTCCGGCTCGGGCTCGCGGCAGATCCAGCGCAACGAGAGGACCTCGCCGCGCGGTACGTCGCGCACGAAGTCGGCCACGTACTCGTCGGCGGGGGCGCCGACGAGTTCCTCCGGGGTGCCGATCTGGACGATCGCGCCCGCCCGCATGATCGCGATGCGCTCGCCGAGCTTCAGCGCCTCCGACAGGTCGTGGGTGATGAAGACCATCGTCTTGCCGACCTCGCGGTGCAGCCTGACGACCTCGGCCTGCATGTCGCGGCGGATCAGCGGGTCGAGGGCGCTGAACGGCTCGTCGAACAGCATGACCTCGGGGTCGACGGCCAGCGCCCTGGCCAGGCCGACGCGCTGCCGCATGCCACCGGACAGTTCCTCCGGGTAGGCGTCCGCGTGGCCGTCGAGGCCGACCAGGGTGAGGATCTCGCGGGCCCGCTCGTGCCGTTCGGCCTTGGGCCTGCCCTGGATCTCCAGGCCGTAGGCGACGTTGTCGAGGACGCGGCGGTGGGGCAGCAGGCCGAAGTGCTGGAAGACCATGCTGACCCGGTGGCGGCGGATCTCGCGCAGGCGGGCGGGCGTGGCGCCGACGATGTCCTCGCCGCCGATGGAGATCTGTCCGGCGCTCGGTTCGACGAGCCGGGTGAGGCAGCGTACGAGGGTGGACTTGCCGCTTCCCGACAGGCCCATGACGACGAAGACCTCGCCGGGCCGTACGTCGAAGCTCACGTCCCGCACGGCGGCGGTGCAGCCGGTCCTGTCCCTGAGCGCTGCGGGGTCCAGGTGCCTGTCCTCGCTGTTCAGGACCTTCTCCGCGGCGGGCCCGAAGACCTTCCACAGCCCGTTGACCCGGATGGCCGCGCTCTCGGGGGGCAGTCCCATTTCACCTCCCGAGGTAGCTGGGACGCCGCTCAACATATGTGGTTAATAGCGCACCCCACAACGATGTGACCGTCCAGTAACCGCGCCGCTTCCCCGACGTTACTCGCCTGGAACGCGACAAACACCTATATACGGACATTAGCCGCCTTTGGCGGTTATTTCGGATCAAGATGGAGCCCCAGCTTCTGCGCGCATGAGTCAGAGCATTCGACATTTGTCGGGATATGTTCGATTGGCCGTGGTCGATAGTGTGTGTTCCAATTACCCGGCACTTGCGGGATTTCCCCAGGGCCCCGCCGGGGCTCCTTATCCGCCATATCAGGCGAGAGGTTGCGTTCGATGAGTACGCAGTTGGGCGAAAGGCAGACCTCAGCTTCGGAAGGCCGAAGCTGGCGTCTGCGCAACTGGCGTGTCCGGGCCCGGCTGGTCTCCCTCATCCTCATCCCCACCGCGGCGGCCGTACTGCTCGGCGCCGTCCAGATGTTCGCCTCGACCGGGGCCGCCGCCGACTACGCCCGCACCAACCAGCTCGCCGTGCTGTCGGACGAGGTCGGCGAGCTCACCCATCAGCTCGCCAGGGAACGCGCGCAGATCGCCTGGTACGTCGCCAGAGGACGCCCGCAGAGCGGGTCGGAGGCCGTACGGGAGCAGATCGGGAAGTCCGACGCGGTCGCCAAGACCGTCCGCACCAGCGCCACCGCCCTGGCCAGCGAGGTCACCGGGCGCGCGAACGAGGAGCTGGAGGTCGTGCTGACCAGGCTCGGCGACCTTGCGGACCTGCGCTCGCAGGCGCTCAAGGGCGCGCTGCTGCCGGGCCCCGCTGTCGAGCTGTACACGACGATCGTCTCCGACCTGCTGTCGGTGCACGACGAGCTGAGCAAGGGCACGGACGACGACCAGCTCTTCCGCCAGACGCAGCTGCTCGACGCGCTCGCCCGCGCCAAGGAGAGCGTCTCCAGGCAGCAGGCGCTGCTGACGATCGTGCTCCAGGCGGGCCGCTTCGAGCAGGAGCAGTTCCGCGCCTTCCTCGGCGAACTGTCGCGCGAACAGAACGAGCGCAAGGCCTTCTCCGACGAGGCCACCGCAGACGAGCGCCGCTTCTTCGACGAGCACGTCAACGCCCAGAGCACCGAGCAGATGCTGTTCCTGCGCGAACTGGTGCTGATCAGGGCCACCAACGGGCTGCCGCTGCGCGGTCTCGACCTGTCCAGGGGCGAGGACGCGCAGGACTGGTTCGCCGCCAGCGGCGTCATGGTCGACGCCATGCGCACCGTCGAGCGCCGCCAGTCCACCGGCATCGTCGAGCTGAGCGCGCGGCTCAGCGCCGACGAGAGCCAGCGCGCCTACGTGATCGCCGGCTCCGTGCTGGGCCTGCTCATCGCGGTCCTGCTCGTCACGACCGGCGTCGCCCGCTCCCTGGTACGGCCCCTGCGCAGGCTGCGCGGCGAGGCCCTGGAGATCGCCGGGCGCCGGCTGCCGGAGTTCGTGCAGCGGCTGCGTGAGTCCCGCGACGGCGGCGTCAGCGTCGAGGTGCCGCCCATCGGCATCTTCTCGAAGGACGAGGTGGGCGAGGTCGCCCGTGCCTTCGACGAGGTCCACCGCGAGGCCGTACGGCTGGCGGGCGACGAGGCCCGGCTGCGCTCCAACGTCAACGCCATGTTCGTCAACCTCTCCAGGCGCAGCCAGACGCTGGTCGAGCGGCAGCTCACCCTCATCGAACGGCTGGAGCGCGGCGAACGCGACGACACCCGCCTCGGCGACCTGTTCAAACTCGACCACCTGGCCACCCGCATGCGACGCAACAGCGAGAACCTGCTGGTCCTCGCCGGCCAGGAGGCCGCGCGCAAGTGGAGCGAGCCGGTCGAGCTGATGGACGTGGTGCGGGCCGCGCTCGGCGAGGTCGAGAGCTACGACCGCGTGAGCACCCAGGTGCAGTCGGAGACCGCCATCGCCGGGCAGGCGGTCAGCGACGTCGTGCACCTGCTGGCCGAGCTGATCGAGAACGCGGTCTCCTTCTCCGCCAACGACACCAAGGTGATCATCGGCAGCAGCCGCATCGACAACGGCGGGCTCATGGTGTCGGTCACCGACCAGGGCATCGCGATGAGCCAGGAGGAAATGGCGCAGGCGAACCAGCGCCTGGCCAGCCCGCCCGTCGTGGACGTGTCGGTGTCGCGGCGCATGGGCCTGTTCGTGGTCGGCCGGCTGGCGCTGCGGCACCAGATCCGGGTGCAGCTACGGCGGCAGGATGTCGGCGGGCTGTCGGCGATGGTGCTCATCCCCGAGTCGCTGCTGTCTGAGGTCGCCCCGCTGACGCCCGCGCCGGGGTCGGCCGGCGAGCAGTCGCTGTTCGACATGCCCGCGTTCTCCACGGGCGACGTGTCCGCCTACCCGTCGGGGGGCGGCACGCCGTCGTACGCCTCCGGGGGCCACGACCCCGGCCCGAGCATCGGCGGCGGTCTCGACTCCGGGCAGTTCGGCGCGGGCCGGTTCGACGCCGACCTCCTCGGCCGGAACTCCTTCGACCTCGCCCCCCGCGACCCGAGCTCCCTCACCCCCGGCCCCTTCGACCCGGGTTCCCTCGATCGCAGCCCCCTCGACCCCAGCTCTCTCGACACCGGTACCTTCAACACCGGTTCCCTCGGCACCGGTGCCGGCAGTACCGGTGCCGGCAGTACCGGTTCCAACAGTGCTGGTTCCAGCACGGGGGCGCCCTCCTTCGACGCCCACGGGACGCCCGTGTGGGGGCACCCGTCGCTGGACGCGCCGCTCACACCGGAACCCGAGCCGTCCTCGTGGTTCGCCTCCACCCGGAGCGACACGGTCGAGCCGGGCCCCCTGCCGTACACACCGAAGCCCGTCCCCCCGGCCGCGCCGCAGGACGCGGTCGCCGACGCCGGATCGAGCTGGTTCACCAAGTCCGCACCCACCAACGACCAGAAGAACGAGCTGGACGGGATCCCCGCCCAGCAGGAGCGGTTCAACCCCGGCGAATCGAGACGGGACCTCCGTCCGTCGCCACCGGAACAAGGCACGCCTCCGGCCCCGCCGGAGCAGAGCACCACCGCCACCGGCCTGCCCAAGCGCACGCCCAAGGCGAACCTGCTCCCGGGCTCCGCCGCACCGGCGCAGCCCGTGCCGCCGCCTCCACCGATCGCACCGGACCGGCTGCGCAGCAGGCTCTCCAGCTACCAGCAGGGCGTCAAGAAGGGACGCTCCGAGCTTGAGGAGAACCCATGAAGGACCTGAGCCAGGCCGCCAGGGACGTGAACTGGCTGGTCACCGGATTCGTCGAACAGACGCCCGGCGTCGCGCACGCCGTGGTCGTCTCCGCCGACGGACTGCCGATGGCCTTCTCCCGAGGCTTCCCGCAGGACCGGGCCGACCAGCTGGCCGCCATCGCGGCCGGGCTGGTGAGCCTCACCGAGGGCGCGGCCCGGGTGTTCGAGGGCGGCGGCGTGATCCAGACACTGGTCGAGATGGATCGCGGGTTGCTGCTGGCGACGGCGATCAGCGACGGGTCGAGCTTGGCCGTACTGGCTGCCCCCGACTGCGACATGGGGCTCGTCGCCTACCAAATGACCATTCTCGTGGAGCGCGCGGGGCAGGTGCTGACGCCCGCCGTCCGCGCGGAACTGTCCTCCACTCGCCGCTGGTGACGATGGGAGCTCTACTGTGACCTGGCAAGACGGCCCTCCGGAGGCGGAGAGGAGCTCGCTGGTGCGCATGTACGCGGTCACCGGCGGGCGCACGAAACCCCGCTCCGACCTGGCCATGGAGGCGCTGGTCTCCTCCGCGACCTCGGCCCGGCTGGGCACGGCCTTCACACGCGAGTACCGTGCCATCAGCGAACTGTGCCGTCAGGTCAGGTCGGTGGCGGAGGTCTCGGCATTGCTCCGGATACCGCTCGGCGTGGCCCGCGTGCTCATCGCGGACATGGAGGCGGAAGGGCTGGTGCGTATCTACCAGCCGCAGTTGGACGCGGGCCTGCCTGACAGGAGCCTGCTGGAAAGGGTGCTCAGTGGACTACGCAGGCTCTAGTACGGGCCTCACCTCGACGAAGATCGTGGTCGCCGGTGGCTTCGGCGTCGGCAAGACCACCTTCGTCGGCGCGGTGTCGGAGATCATGCCGCTCACCACCGAGGCGGTGATGACCGACGCCTCCGCCGGGATCGACGACCTGGACCTGACTCCGGGCAAGACGACCACGACGGTGGCGATGGACTTCGGCAGGCTCTCGCTGGATCGCGACCTGATCCTCTATCTGTTCGGCACGCCTGGGCAGACCCGGTTCTGGTTCATGTGGGACGACCTGGTGCGCGGCGCCATCGGCGCGATCGTGCTGGTGGACAGCAGGCGGCTGGCCGACAGCTTTCCCGCGGTCGACTACTTCGAGGAGGCCAAGATCCCCTTCCTGGTCGGCCTCAACGGCTGGGACGGGCATTTCCCGCACGCCGAGGAGGAGGTGCGTGAGGCGCTCACGCTCTCCTCCCACGTGCCGATCGTGCGCACGGACGCCCGGGTACGGGATGCGGTCAAGAGCACGCTCATCTCGCTCGTGGAGCACGCCCTGACCGCCCGGGTGGGCTGAGCGGGCCTTCAGGCTAGACCCGGCCGAGGCGGCCGTACAGGCGTACGGACAGGGTGAAGAAGATCACGGTGAGGGCGAGCGGCCAGAGCACCGCCATCAGCACCGAGTGCTGGGCGATCCACGAGTCGCCGCCCCAGCCGGGGTTGCCGAACAGCTCGCGCGCCGCCCCCACCGTCGAGGACAGCGGGTTCCACTCCGACACCGCGCCCAGCCAGCCCGGCATGGTCCCGGGCGCCACGAAGGCGTTGGAGAGGAACCCGAAGGGGAACTCCACCATCTGGACGGCCACGACCGCACCGGGCTCCTTGGCGGCCAGCCCCAGGAACATCCCCACCCAGAGCAGGGCGAAGCGCAGCCACAGCAGGAGACCGACGGCGCCCAGGGTGTCCGCCAGGTCGCCCTGGGGCCGCCAGCCGACGGCGAGGCCGCACAACAGCAGGCCGCCGAGGACGAGCACCGAGTTGAGCAGGTCCGCGATGCTGCGCCCGATCAGCACCGCCGAGGGCGCGATCGGCATCGACCGGAAGCGGTCGGTGACGCCGCGCGACAGGTCGGTGGTGACGGCGACCATGGTGGCGCCGAGGCCGAAGAGCATCGTCATGCCGTACATGCCGGGCATGAGGAAGTCGAAATAGTGGGCGCCCGGCGGCACCGCGACGGCGCCGCCGAACAGGTAGCCGAACACCAGCGTGATCAGGATCGGGAAGACCACCGTGAACACCACGGTCACCGGCTGGGCGGCCCAGTGGAGGAGGTCTCTGCGGGCGATGGTCCAGCCGTCGCCCAGGGCGTACAGGGGGGTGTTCATGGGCGCTCCGTGATGCTCAGGAAGACCTCGTCCAGTGTCGGGCGGCGTACCGCGAGGTCTTCGACGTCGATGCCGGACTCGGCCAGTGCCGTGGCGGCCCTGGCCAGGGCGGTGACCCGGTCGCGCACGGGGGCGCTGACCCGCCGGGCGTCCTGGTCGGTCCTGGGTTCGGCGCCGGTGGCCTTCGCGACGAGGTCGGCGGCCGGGCCGAGGTCTGTGGCCCGCTGGACGACCAGGTCGAGCCGGTCGGCGCCGAGATCGGTCTTGAGCCGGTCCGGGGTGCCCTCCGCGACCACCCGGCCGCCGTCGATGACCGCGATGCGGTCGGCGAGCCGGTCGGCCTCCTCCAGGTACTGGGTGGTGAGCAGGACGGTGGTGCCGTCCGCGACCAGGCCGCGCACGGCCGCCCAGACCTCGCTCCTGCTGCGCGGGTCGAGCCCGGTGGTGGGCTCGTCGAGGAACAGCACGGGCGGCGAGAGGATCATCCCGGCGGCCAGGTCGAGCCGGCGGCGCATGCCGCCCGAGTAGTCCTTGACGCGCTTGCCCGCCGCCTCCTCCAGCCGGAAGGCGGCCAGCAGTTCGGTGGCCCTGGCACGGGCCGCGCGGGCGCCGAGGCGGTGGAGGCGGCCGAACAGCTCCAGGTTCTGACGGCCGGTGAGGACCTCGTCCACCGCGGCCTGCTGGCCGACGAGGCCGATGCTGCGCCGTACGTCGGCGGGACGCCTGCGCACGTCGTGGCCGGCGACGCTGGCCCGGCCGCCGTCGGCCCGCAGGAGGGTGGTGAGGACGCGGACCGAGGTGGTCTTTCCCGCTCCGTTGGGCCCGAGAAGGCCGCAGACCGAACCCTGGCCCACCTCCAGGTCGAAACCGTCGAGCGCGACCTTCTTCCCGTAGGTCTTGCGGAGCCCATCAGCGATTACCATACGCCGTACCGTACAGCATACGGTTCATAATTCGCAACCGTACGATGTACCGTACAAACATGAGCACCGAGTATTCCGGCAAAGGGGACCCCGCCCGCAGCCTCGCGCTGCTCTGGCGCACCAGCGAGCGGGTCAGCCGCAAGGGCAAACCCGACCTCAGCGTGGACCGCATCGTGCGGGCCGCGATCGAGGTCGCCGACGGGGAAGGGCTCGCGGCGCTGTCCATGCGGCGGGTCGCCGAGCGCCTGGGCGTCGGCACGATGTCGCTCTACACCTACGTGCCGGGCAAACCCGAACTGCTCGACGTCATGCTCGACACCGTGTACGGCGAGACCGACCGCCGCGAGGACGTCCCGGGCGGCTGGCGCGAGCGGCTCACCCACATCGCGCGCGAGAACTGGGCCCTGTACCTGCGCCACCCGTGGCTGCTGCAGGTGGCGACCAGCCGCCCGGTGCTCGGGCCCAACGTGACCGCCAAATACGACTACGAACTTCGCGCCATCGACGGCATCGGGCTGAGCGACGTCGAGATGGACGCCGTGCTCACCATGGTCACCGGCTTCGTCCACGGCACCGCGCGGGTCGCGGTGGACGCCAAGGAGGCCGAGACCCAGACGGGGCTGAGCGACGAGCAGTGGTGGTCGGCCCACTCCCCCTTCCTGGCGCGCATCGCCGACCCGGCGCGCTACCCGACCGCCACCCGGGTCGGGCAGGCGGCGGGCGAGACGCACAACGGGGCCGTCAACCCCGACCACGCCTTCGAGTTCGGGCTGACGCGCATCCTGGACGGCATCGAGACGCTGATCGGCCGCCACGACGGGTGACGACGCGGAAGCGGCCACCCCTGCCCGGGGTGGCCGCTTCCGCCGTACCGATGGGATCAGACGTGGGCGCGGATCCGCACCACGTGCTCGACCAGCGCGATCAGCGTCGCCTTCACCGAATCGCGGTTACGCGCGTCCGTGGGGACGATCGGCACGTGCGGCGGGAGCGCGAGCGCCTCGCGCACCTCCTCCGCGCCGTGCGGGAACTGCCCGTCCCAGCCGTTGACCCCGACCACGAACGGGAGCTTGGCCTCCTCGAAGTAGTCGATCGCCGGGAAGCTGTCGGCCAGCCGCCGGGTGTCGAGCAGCACCACCGCGCCGATCGCGCCGCGCACCAGGTCGTCCCACATGAACCAGAACCGGTGCTGCCCAGGCGTGCCGAACAGGTAAAGGATCAGGTCACGGTCCAGCGACAGCCGCCCGAAGTCCATCGCCACCGTGGTGGTCTGCTTGTTCGGGGTCATGCCGAGGTCGTCGATGCCCGCAGAGGCGTCGGTCATGACGGCCTCCGTGGTGAGCGGCAGGATCTCGGACACCGCCCCCACGAACGTCGTCTTGCCCACCCCGAACCCGCCCGCGACGACGATCTTCGTCGACGTGAGACCTGGGCTAGAGCCTGCGAAGTCCACTGAGAACCCTTTCGAGCATGTTGAGGTCTGGCTGTCCCTGGGCGAGGCGCGGCTGGTGCAGGCGGACGAGTCCTTCGTCCGACATGTCCGCCACCAGCACCCTGGCCACGCCGAGCGGAACCCTGAGCAGGGCCGAGATCTCGGCTACCGACCGGAACGTGCGGCAGAGCTGCATGATGGCGTCCTGCTCGGGAGTGAGCAGGGCCAGTTCGTCGTCCGGGACCGACATGGACGACACCAGGGTCTCCATGGCCAGGTGATAGCGCGGCTCCGACCGGCCGCCGGTCACCGCGTACGGTCGGAAGAGGGGCTCGTCGTCCCCGTCACCGCCGTACACGGACCTGTCCCATCGGCTTCATCGCATCACCGCGTCCTGGCTGCCTGAAGCTCGGCGCGCAGCTGGGGCGTGAGCGCCTGACCGGCCCGGTCGACGAGCAGCGTCATCTGGTAGGCCACCAGGCCCATGTCACAGTCGGGTGCGGCGAGCACCGTCAGGACCGAACCGTCGCTGATCGCCATGACCAGCAGCAGGCCGCGCTGCATCTCCACGACCGTCTGTGTGACGGGGCCGCCCTCGAAGACGCGGGAGGCTCCCACGGTGAGGCTGAGCAGACCCGCCGAGACCGCGGCGAGCTGGTCGGCGCGGTCGGGCGGGAAGCCCTCCGAACTGGCCAGGCAGAGCCCGTCGGCCGAGACCACGACGGCATGGGCGACCCCAGGAGTGTTCCTCACGAAGTCGGTGATCAGCCAGTCGAACCGGTGCGCCTCATGGCTGAGGGTGGTCACGCTACCTCGCTCACTGTTGTTCCTCCTGTCCACGTACTTCCTCGCGACCTCGGCGCACGCCCTTCTGGAAGCTGGCCATCCGGCTGCGGACCCGTTCCGCCGACACCGGCGGCATCGGGCTCATCGGCTGGGCCTGCCGACCGGCCGTGCCGGGTACCAGGTTGGCCTTGGGCGTGCGCTTGGGCAGCCCGGCTGCGGTGATGCCGCCGAGGCTGGGATCGCTGGCGGCGGCCGCCGCGCGCCAGCCGGCGTCGGCTGCGGTTCGCCACCCTTCATCCCCAGAGCGTACGGCCTGCGCGGGCTCGTCCTCATCCTTCCTCGGCAACTCCTTGGCCACGGATTCCGCCGGCGGCTCCGAGGAGGGCTCGTCGGTGTTGCCCGGCTTGCGGAACCAGGCCGACTCGACCGAGGCGAAGATCGGCAGGAACTCCTCGGGATCGTCCACCGGCGAGACGTCCACCGAGGGGGCGTCGGTCGACGGCCAGCGGTTCTGCGCGCGGTGCGCCTGGGGAGCGGGCGGGAAGGACGAAGTGGGTTCCGGCGTCGGGTAGGACTCGGGCTCCCGCGTCAGGAAGGCGCCGGGCTCGGGAGTCGGGAACGAACCGGGCTCCCGCGTCGGGAGCCCGGCGGGCTCGGGGGCCGGGAACGCGCCCGTGGGCGGCTGCGCTTCGAACGGCTCGCGCGGCGGTCCCTGCGGCGGCCGGCCCGGCCCGGACGGCGGGAGCGTCGGGAACGCGCCCGTGGGGGCCCGGAAGTCACCCGTGGGTGGCGGGGTCTGGAACCCACCGGTGGCTTGGCCCGCAGGCGGAGCCTGGAACCCACCGGCGGAACGGTCGCCGGGCGGGGGCTGGAAGGCGTCGGCGGACGAGCCCGTGACCGGCCCCTGGAAGGCACCGGGCCCCGGACGGCCCGATCCGGGGAGGCCCGATCCCGGGCGGTCCGATCCCGGAGGGCCCGATCCCGGGCGGCCGGGGAGCGGGTGGTCGCCGCCCAGGAGGTCGCCGCTCGGGACCGGGGTGGGCCGATCGGCCGCGCCCGGCTGGCGGCGCGGCAGCGCCGGGCTCTGCGGGGCGCCCGGGTGCGCCGGGCTCTGCGCCGTGTTCGGGTGCGACGGGAAGGTCTCCTGCCGGAAGGTGCCGCCGTCGGTGTCGGCGGTGAAGCCGCTGAGCGTGCCCCGCGAGGCCATCGGGTCCTGGGAGTCGAAGCTGCCGAACGTGCTGAAGCTCTGCGCGGCCGCGCCGAAGGCGGGCGTGTGCGGGGCCGGGGCCGGGGCCGTACCGCCGCCGAAGGCGGGGCGCTGGGGCGCGGGCTGCGGCTGGGTGCCGTCGGGGATGAGCGTCGGCGGCAGGAGCACCATGGCGATCAGCCCGGCGCCCTCTCCCCTGCGCAGCTGCACCCGGATGCCGTGGCGCAGGGCCAGGCGGCCGACCACGAACAGGCCCATGCGGCGGGAGACGGACACGTCCACGACCGGAGGCTCGGCCAGGCGCCGGTTGGCCTCGCCCATCTCGTCCTCGGTCATGCCGATGCCGGCGTCGCTGACCGACAGCAGCGCACCGCCGCCCTCGATCATGCTGCTGGAGACGATGACCTGGCTGTTCTTGGGCGAGAACTGGATGGCGTTCTCGACCAGCTCGGCGACCAGGTGGACGAGGTCGTTGGCGGCGCTGCCGACCACGCTGGTGGCGCGGTGCACCTTGACCTGGACCCGCTCGTAGTCCTCGACCTCCGACAGGGAGGCGCGGACGACGTCGATCAGCTTGGCGGGCTGGCTGCGGCGGCGGGTGGGCTCGTGCCCGGCCAGGACCAGCAGGTTCTCGGAGTTGCGCCGCATGCGGGTGGCCAGGTGGTCGAGCTTGAACAGGTCGGCCAGGCGGGTGCCGTCCTGCTCGCCCTTCTCCAGGCCGTCGATCAGCGAGATCTGCCGTTCGACCAGCGTCTGGGTGCGGCGCGAGAGGTTGACGAACATCGAGCTGATGTTGGAGCGGAGCTCGGCCTCCTCACCGGCCAGCCGTACGGCCTGGCGGTGCACCTCGTCGAAGGCCTTGGCGACCTCGCCGATCTCGTCCTGGCCCTCGACGTCGATGGGCCGGACCTCGGCGGCGGCGCCGTCACCGGCGATGCGCAGCTTGCGGACCACGTCGGGCAGCCGGAAGCCGGCGATGTCGAGCGCCTCGGTGCGCAGCCGCCGCAGCGGGGCGACCATCGAGCGCGCGATGAGCACGGTGAACACCAGGACGACGACGAGGAGCAGCAGGATCGCGACTCCGGCGAGGACGGCGTCGTTCACGCTCTGGCCGCGCAGCACCTCGGCACGGTCCAAAAGCAGCTTGGCGACCTTGGCCTCGACCTCGCCGAGACCGTCGACGACCTTGCTGTTGTTCTCGAACCAGACGTTGGGGTCGTTGATGAGCCGGTTGCGGAAGACCGCGCCGGAGGCTTCGTCCCCGGCGAGGACGACCGCGCGGGCCTTGGTGAGTTCGATGTCGATGTACTCGGCGGTGGTGAGCTTGCGGCTGAGCTCCATGCTGAGCTGGGCGCCGACCTCGCCGCCGAAGGCGTTCTGCGCCTCCCGCTGCCGGGAGTGCGAGGCGATGAAGCGCTGGACCTCCTGCGCGTCCACCGAGCGGTAGCGGTAGTAGCCGACGAGCAGCTGGTAGCGCTGCTGCGACACCTCCTCCTTGGCCTGCGCGACGGCGCCGAGGCCACGGAAGTAGCCGATCATCTCGGGGTCCTGGCTGAGCAGGGAGAGTTCGTCGTGCAGGGTGAGCAGGGCGGTGATGAGGTTCTGGTAGGCCGTGGGCACGCGTTCCCTGCGGATGTCGCCCATGTCCATGGAGGTGCGGACCATGGTGACGGCGTGCTGGACGCGGGGGCCGTGATCGCCCATGGTGTTCATGTCGTCGCGCAACGTCGCGAGCATGGTGTCGACCTCGCGCTGGCGGGCCGTGAGCGGGCCCTTGAGCTCCTTGCCGGCGGAACCGGCGACGCTCATCCAGGTGCGGGTGTCACGCTCCAGGCCGAGGGTCTGCAGCAGGTCGCGGATGTGCGCGCTCTGGGCGGCGGCCGAGGCCGTGCGATCGTGGGCGTTGACGCTCTCGACCGAGGTGACGACACGGGCACCGCCGAGGACCACGCCCGCGACGGTGGGGACCATGATGAGCGCGGCCAGGCGCCATCTCACGCGCCAGTTGCGCAGACCGAAGCGAGGCAGCGACCGCCTTCCGCGGGCGCCGCGTTCGGAGTTCCCCGTAGTCACTGCTCCCGCTACCCCTCAATCATCCCGTTCGGCAACGGGTCGTAAGCCGTCCACAAGGTATCCGCAGTAACTCACGTACCAGTGCAAAACGGACACAATCGTTACAAATGCGACAGCGTACTGGGTGCTGTCGGTTACCGCAGTGCAGAGAGCACCTGGTCGCGGACCTGAGTCCGCTGCGCGCCGTCGCTGAGGGGGCGTCCGGCGCGATCTACGACGTAGAAGACGTCCACCGCCTCCGCGCCGAGAGTCTCCACGCGGGCGGCCCGTACGTCAAGACCGCAGTGTCCGAAAGCACATCCGATGCGCCACAGCAGCCCCGGTCTGTCATGGGCTCTGACTTCGATCACCGTGGCGGTCGCGGAAGCGTCATCCACCAACGTCACACGGGGTGGCGCGACCGGCACCCGGGAGGGCCGCACGGCACCGGCTCGGCGGGCCAGCCGCTGCCCGATGTCAAGACGTCCGGCAAGGACCAGACGGAGGTCGGCTTCGAGCGTGGCCGGGTCGGGCGGCGAGCCGAACTCGGGTGCGACCACGAACTCGATCACCACCGTCGAACCGGCGGCGGCGGAGGACGCCGAGCGCACGACCAGGCGGTGGGCGGCCAGCACCCCTGCCGCGCTCCACAGCAGCCCCGGCCGGTCGGGGGCGACCACGGTGACCGCCTCGCCGTTCACGCGGACCGCCCCGCCACCGTGCCTGGCCAGCGCGGCCTGCTCCGCCGACAGGCTCGGCGGGGCCGGCGGTGCGGCTCCGGACAGCACCGAGCGCACCCGGCGGACCAGGTCCGCGACCAGCCCGGCCTTCCAGGCGTTCCACGCGGCCGGACCGGTGGCGGTGCCGTCGGCGAGAGCGATCACGGCCAGCAGGTCGAGCACCTCTCGGCGGCCGACGGCGCCCGCGACCTTCTCGATCGTGACCGGGTCGTCGAGGTCGCGGCGGGTCGCGGTCTCGGGCAGCAGCAGATGGTGGCGGACGAGCGCGGCGAGCACCTCGACGTCGTGCGGCGGCAGGCCCAGCCGGGCGCCGAGGCCGCGCACCACGCTCTCACCCGCCGCCGAGTGGTCGCCGGGCCAGCCCTTGCCGATGTCGTGCAGCAGCGCGCCGAGCAGCAGGAGGTCGGGACGGGAGACCTCCCTGGTGTGCGCGGCGGCGGTGGCGGCGGTCTCGATGAGGTGGCGGTCGACGGTGAAGCGGTGGACCGGGTTGCGCTGCGGCCGGTGGCGTACCCGCTCCCAGCCGGGCAGCAGCCGCACGAGCAGGCCCGCCTGGTCGAGTTCCTCCCACACGGGCACGGCCGAACGGCCCGCGCCGAGCAGCGAGACCAGCGCGTCGCGGGCCGCCCCCGGCCACGGCACCGGCATCGGCGCCGACCGCGCGGCGAGGACGG
>NZ_BAAAHQ010000015.1:0-23293 GCF_039525605.1 Nonomuraea longicatena
GGCGGCAGAGGCCGTGGCGGCGGTACGGCGGGCGCCTTCGGACGCCCCGGCGGCCGTCCTGACCGGGGACGCAAGTCCAAGCGGCAGAGGCGCCAGGAGTTCGACAACATGTCGGCTCCCGCGATCGGCGGTGTGCAGGTCGCGCGCGGCAACGGCGCGACGATCCGGCTGCCGCGCGGTGCGTCGCTGTCCGACTTCGCCGACCGCATCGGCGCCAACCCCGCCTCGCTGGTGCAGATCATGCTGCACCTCGGCGAGATGGTGACGGCCACGCAGTCGGTCAACGAGGAGACGCTCCAGCTTCTGGGCGCCGAGCTCGACTACAACATCCAGGTCGTCAGCCCGGAGGAGGAGGACCGCGAGCTTCTCGAGGCCTTCGACATCGAGTTCGGCGAGGACGAGGGCGACGAGGACGACCTCGCGGCCCGTCCGCCGGTGGTGACCGTCATGGGTCACGTCGACCACGGTAAGACGAAGCTGCTCGACGCCATCCGCAAGACCAACATCGTGGCCCGCGAGGCCGGTGGCATCACCCAGCACATCGGTGCCTACCAGGTCGGCACGGAGCACGAGGGCGAGCCGAGGAAGATCACCTTCATCGACACCCCGGGTCACGAGGCGTTCACCGCCATGCGTGCCCGAGGCGCCAAGGCCACCGACATCGCGGTGCTGGTGGTCGCGGCCGACGACGGTGTGAAGCCGCAGACGATCGAGGCGCTCAACCACGCCCAGGCGGCCGACGTGCCGATCGTGGTCGCGGTCAACAAGGTCGACAAGGAGGGCGCCGACCCCAGCAAGGTCCGTGCCCAGCTCACCGAGTACGGCCTGGTGGCGGAGGAGTACGGCGGCTCGACGCTGTTCGTGGACATCTCCGCCAAGAACGCCACGGGCATCGACTCGCTGCTTGAGGCGATCCTGCTCACCGCGGACGCCGAGCTCGACCTGCGCGCCAACCCGACGATGGACGCTCAGGGCATCGCGATCGAGGCGCACCTCGACAAGGGGCGCGGCCCGGTGGCGACCGTCCTGGTCCAGCGCGGCACGCTGCGCGTCGGCGACTCGATCGTGTGCGGCGAGGCGTTCGGCCGCGTGCGTGCGCTGCTCGACGACAACATGGAGCCGGTCGAAGAGGCCGACCCGTCGCGTCCGGTCATGGTCATGGGTCTGACGGCGGTTCCGAGCGCCGGTGACAACTTCATCGTGGTCACCGACGACCGGATGGCCCGGCAGATCGCCCAGCAGCGGGCCTCGCGCAAGCGCAGCGCCGACATGGCCAAGTCCTCGCGGCGCCGTACCCTCGAAGAGCTGTTCAGCGACCTTGAGAAGGGTCGCGTCGACGAGCTCAAGCTCATCATCAAGGGTGACGTGTCCGGTTCGGTGGAGGCCCTGGAAGACGCCCTGCTCAAGATCGACGTCGGCGACGAGGTCAGGCTCCGTGTCCTGCACCGCGCGGTCGGCGCCATCACCGAGTACGACGTCAACCTGGCGGTCGCCGACGACAACGCGGTCATCATCGGCTTCAACGTCCGGCCCGAGCCCCGGGCCCGCGACCTGGCCGAGCGCGAGGGCGTCGACATCCGTTACTACTCGGTCATCTACCAGGCGATCGAGGAGATCGAGGCCGCGCTCAAGGGCATGCTCAAGCCCGAGTTCGAAGAAGTGCAGATGGGCACCGCGGAAGTCCGCGAGGTCTTCAAGGTGCCGAAGATCGGCAACATCGCCGGTTCGCTGGTCCGTTCGGGTGTCATCACCCGCAACAGCAAGGCCAGGATCATCCGCGACGGTGTCGTCATCGCCGACAACCTCACGGTGTCGTCGCTGCGCCGCTTCAAGGACGACGCGACCGAGGTCCGCGAGGGCTTCGAGTGCGGTATCGGTGTCGGATACAACGACATCAGGATCGACGACGTCGTCGAGACGTTCGAGATGCGGGAGAAGCCGCGCGTGTGACACGCGGCAGGGCGCTCGGTGGGCCATCCGCCGGGCGCCTCTCGCACGCCTGGCGCGGCCTCCCACCGCGCCGTGCCGGGCGTGCATTCGGGAACACCGGACAAGCGGTGGTAGCCAACGATGTATGTGGGTGCCCTGACCCTGGACATCCTGCTCGGCGACGTTCATTCGCTGAAGCAGAAGCGAGCCGTCGTACGGCCCCTGGTGGCCGAGGTGCTGCGCCGCTACCCCAGCGTGGCCGTGGCCGAGACCGGCCACCTCGACCTGCACCGCAGAGCGGAGATCGGCATCGCGGTCGTCTCGGCCTCGGCCGGCAACTGCAAGGAACTGCTCGACGCCTGCGAACGGATGGTGGCCTTCCGCCCCGAGATCGAGCTGCTGTCCGCCCGGCAGCGGATCTACAACGACGAGGATTGAGAACCCAAGGGGGACTGAGACATGGTGGACGCCCCACGAGCGCGCAAGCTCGCCGACCGTATCCAGCAGATCGTCGCCGAGATGCTGGAGCGGCGGATCAAGGACCCTCGGCTCGGCTTCGTGACGGTGACCGACACCCGGATCACCGCCGACCTGCGTGAGGCCACCGTGTTCTACACGGTGTTCGGCTCCGAGGCCGAGCGGGCCGACAGCGCCGCCGCGCTGGAGAGCGCCAAGGGCATCATCCGCTCGGAGGTCGGCAAGCAGACCGGCGTTCGTTTCACGCCCCTGCTGACCTTCAAGCACGACCCGCTGCCCGACAGCGCCAGGCAGCTCAACGACCTGATCAGCGCGGCCCGGGCCAAGGACGAGGCGCTGGCCAAGCAGTCCGAGGGCGCCGACTACGCCGGTGAGGCCGACCCCTACAAGAAGTCCGACGCGGACGAGGACGAGACCTCAGACGCGGGGCACCCGGCGACGTGACTCCCGACGTGCGCGACAGGGACCTGCCCGTCGCGGGCCCGCCCGAACCGCTGCCCGGTACTCCGGACGCGGGGACGGCGGGCGCCCCGGCCGTGGGGGAGGCGGTCTGGGCGCGGGTGACGGGACTGATCGAGCGGGCCGAGGAGGTCGCGCTGGCCTGCCACGTCACCCCGGACGGCGACGCGCTGGGCTCGATGCTGGCCGTCGGCGCGGTGCTGCACGGGCTCGGCAAGCGGGTCGCGGCCTCGTTCGGCGACCGGATCTTCGCCGTGCCGAGGCTGCTCCGGTACCTGCCGCACCAGGACCTGCTCGTGCCGCCGGGGGACTTCCCCGAGGCGCCGGAACTGCTGATCACCTTCGACTCCTCGACGCTCGAACGGCTCGGCCTGCTGGCCGCCAACGCCGAGCGGGCGCGCGAGGTGGTCGTCGTCGACCATCACCCCTCCAACACCGGCTTCGGCACGGTCAGCCTGATCGACCCGGGTGTGGCCGCGACCGCGATGCTGGCCGAGGACCTGATCTACCGGCTCGGCGGCACTCTGGACCGTGACATCGCCACCTGTCTGTACACCGGGCTGGTGACCGACACGGGCTCGTTCAGGCACGCCTCGACCTCTCCGGCCGCGCACCTGATGGCCGCCCGGCTGGTGGCCACGGGGCTGCGCACCGACGAGATCGCCCGCGAGCTGTGGGACCGCTCGCCGTTCGGCTACCTGAAGGTGCTGGCGGCGGCGCTGGATCGGGCCACGCTGGAGGACGACCTGGTGTGGACGTTCGTCTCCCAGGTGGACCGGGCCGCCTACGGCCTGCCGTACGACGAGGTGGAAGGCATCATCGACGTCGTCAGGCGCACCGACGAGGCCGAGGTCGCGGTCATCCTCAAGGAGGACGACCAGGGCGTCTGGCAGGTCTCGACCCGATCCAAGGGGGCGGTCGACGTGGGCGCGGTCTGCACGGCGCTCGGCGGCGGCGGCCACCACAACGCCGCCGGTTACACCTCTCCCCACGGCGTGGAGCAGACCATGGCGGACTTCCGCGCACTACTTCCGAGGAAGGCTTGATGGCCGAGAGCGGCTTGATCATCGTCGACAAGCCGGCGGAGTGGACCTCCCACGACGTCGTCGGCAAGATGCGGCGCGTCGCGGGCACCCGCAGGGTGGGGCACGCGGGGACGCTGGATCCGATGGCCACCGGGGTGCTGGTGGTGGGCGTGGAGAAGGCGACGCGCCTGCTGGGCCATCTGGCGCTGACGGAGAAGGTGTACGAAGCCACGATCCGGCTCGGCGTGCGCACGAGCACGGACGACGCCGAGGGCGAGGTGCTCGGCACGACGCCCGCCGGGCAGGTCGCCATGGAGGCGATCCAGGCGGGGGTGGCCGGGCTCACCGGGCCGATCATGCAGGTGCCGCCGCAGGTCAGCGCCATCAAGGTGAACGGCGAGCGGGCCTACAAGCGGGCGCGGGCCGGTGAGGACGTGGAACTCGCGGCGCGGCCGGTGACGGTGCACGGTTTCGACGTGACGGACGTGCGGGTGCACGACGACGTGGTGGACGTGGACGCGACGGTGCGGTGCTCGTCGGGGACGTACATCAGGTCGCTGGCCCGGGACCTCGGGGACGGGCTGGGGGTGGGGGGCCATCTGACGTACCTGCGGCGGACGCGGGTGGGGCCCTATGACCTGTCGATGGCGCGCACGATCGAGCAGTTGGTGGACTCGTGCGTGATCCTGCCGATCGGGGAGGCGGTGTCGGCGGCGTTCCCGCGTATCGACGTGACGGACGAGCAGGCGCGGGTGGTCTCCCACGGCGGCCGGTTGGCCGCCGCCGGTCTGGGTGCGGGCCCGATCGGGGTTTTCGGCCCGGACGGGGCGCTGCTGGCTCTGGCGGAGGAGTCGGGCCGGGCTCTCAAGCCGCTGGCGGTGTTCGTGTGACCTCCGCCCCGCACCCGACCCAGGGTGCGCCGGTGGTCAGGCGGGTTTGCGGGCGACCATGATGTCGCGGACGATCGCCTGATCCACCCAGTGCTCGAAATCCGGATATTTCTGGATTTCTAGGCCGGCTGACTCCAGGATCGCGGCGAGGTCGTCGCGGCTGCCGCCGTACACGTTCCACGAGATGCCGAGCGCGCCACCGGGCCGCAGGAGCTCCACCCACCCCGGCACCGCCCGGCGGATGAGCTCCAGCGGGCTGCGCGACAGCCCGGCGTCGCCGCTCCTGCTGCCGTGCTGCACGCCGTAGGGCGCGTCGGTGGCGATGACGTCGAACGAGCGCGCCCTGAAGAACTCGCGGGCCCGCAGCGTGTCGCCGCTGACCACGCCCACCTGCTGGGTGTCGCCCGCCTTGAAGTCCTCCTTGGACAGCGCGAACGACACCTCGAAGCGGCGGCCGAGCAGGGCGCGGTCCCGGCGTACCGGCACGGTCTGGGCGGTGTGCTTGAGCCGCTTGTTGCGCAACCAGGTCTTGAGGAAGCCCGAGTACGCCTCGAAGTCCTTGGCGTCGAGGTCCATGCCGTAGGCGTCGTAGCCGTACATGAGCGCCTGGTTGAGTGTGGTGCCCCGGCCGCACATCGGGTCGAACACCGAAAGCCTCTCGTCGAGGGGCCGCCCGGAGGCCAGCACGGTGACGTTGAGCAGCAGTTTGGTGAAGTGCTCGTTGGTCTTGCCCGCGTACTTCTGGATCGTGATCAGGTCGCTGCTGAGCCGGTCGAGCGGCCGTACGGTGAGCGGGCGCAGCAGTTCGCCCTCGACGCCGAACAGCGCGTACACCGACGACAGGTTGGACAGCAGCGCGAGGTCGTGCTCGCTCAGCGCCGCCTGTGTGGTGAAGCCGACGTAGGGGACGCCGCCGATCGTGGCCCGCTCGACCTCCGACACCTTCGCCGTGAGCGCCCTGGCCCCGAAGACCTCCAGCTCGGAGTGGGTGAGCCGGGGCGCGCTGTCGCCGTAGACCCGGTTGAAGGCAGGCAGGATGAGGAGCGCGTAACGAGGCATGATGCGTCGATGGTACCCCTCGATTCCCGCCGTTCCCCGCGAGCATGGCAGGCTGGACGCTGATCGATACGTAACGAGGAGCGAATGGGGCCAGCCGTGCAGCGTTCTGTGGCTTGCGTGGTCACGATCGGCGTGTTCGACGGTGTGCATCGAGGCCACCAGCGGGTGGTCCGCCGGGCCGTCGCCGTCGCCAGGGAGCGCGGCCTGCGCTCCGTGGTGCTGACCTTCGAGCCCAATCCGGCCGAGGTCGTGCGGCCGGGTTCGCACCCGCAGCGGCTCACCACCCTGCGACACCGCGCCGAACTGCTGACCGGCCTCGGGGTGGACGAGGTCGAGGTGCTGCCGTTCACGCTGGAGCTGTCGCGGCAGAGCCCCGCCGACTTCGCCCAGTCGGTGCTGGCCGAGCGGCTGCGCGCGGCCTCGGTGGTGGTCGGCGCGGGTTTCGCGTTCGGGCACGGCGCCGAGGGCGACGTCGAGACGCTGCGCGCGCTCGGCGACAAGCACGACTTCACGGTGGAGGCGGTGCCCGCGGCCGAGGGGGTCAGCTCGACCGAGATCAGGGCGCGGCTGCTCGAAGGCGACGTGGCGGGCGCGGCGGCCGGGCTCGGCCGGCCGCACCGGGTGGAGGGCGTGGTCGTGCGCGGCTACCAGCGCGGGCGGCAGCTCGGCTTCCCGACGGCCAACGTCGAGACGCCGCCGCACACCGCGATCCCGGCCGACGGGGTCTACGCGGGGTGGCTACAGTGCGTGGCAGTGGGCAACCTGCCGGCGGCGTACGAGGGGCGGCGCTGGCCCGCCGCGATCTCGGTCGGCACCAATCCGACCTTCGAGGGCGTGCCGCGCACGGTCGAGGCGTACGCGCTCGACCGCGACGATCTGGAGCTGTACGGCACGCACGTCGCCGTCGACTTCGAGGCCAGGCTGCGGGGGAACACCCGGTTCGAGTCCATCGAGGAACTCATCGCCCAGATCCAGGCAGACGTCGACGAAGCCCGCCGTATCACCGCTGGATCTTCCCAGGCGTGACCTTGTTGTGAGGTCACGCGCAGTGAGCACCGGGGCGGCTCTGGTAGCCTGAGACGTCGGCTCTGGTATCGGCTGCGCTCAGCGCTGCGCCGGTTGGCCTTCACTGCGGCGACTGTAGGCACGCACGGTCGTTCGCGAATCCATCTCATTCGACCGCGTGTCCGTAGATAGAAGGAGAGCCGTGTCCCTCGACACCGCTGCCAAGAAGGCGATCATCGGCGAGTACGCGACCGGTGACGGCGACACCGGGTCGCCCGAGGTGCAGATCGCGCTGCTCAGCAAGCGCATCAGCGAGCTCACCGAGCACCTGAAGACGCACAAGCACGACCACCACAGCCGTCGCGGCCTGCTTCTGCTCGTCGGCCGTCGGCGCCGCCTGCTGAAGTACCTGCAGAACAACGACATCCAGCGCTACCGTTCGCTCATCGAGCGGCTCGGTCTGCGCCGATAGTGAGACAAGGGAGCGGCCCGGTGCCGCTCCCTTCTCGTATCAGGCCCGGCGAGTCGTGCCGAGCCCACAACTGAAGATCAGAGACACTGAGAGCCCCCGCGTCCGACAAGCACCATGCGACCCGCGACGCCTGCGGGCCGGTCCTCGGTAGTGGCTTCCGGTCAAGAACCGGGCGCTTCGATCGAAGACCGGCGCTGCACCTAACGAGGGTGCCGGTGAGAGCCATAAGAGGGCGCGGGTGACCGACCGACCAAGGAGGTCCCCCGTGGAGGGTGTCCACACAGCTGAAGCCGTTATCGACAACGGTTCCTTCGGCACGCGAACGATCCGGTTCGAGACCGGCAGGCTCGCGCGCCAGGCGGCCGGTTCGGCCGTCGCCTACCTCGACAACGACACGATGGTCCTCTCCGCGACCACCGCCTCGAAGTCGCCCAAGGAGAACTTCGACTTCTTCCCGCTCACGGTGGACGTCGAGGAGCGCATGTACGCCGCGGGCCGCATCCCCGGCTCGTTCTTCCGGCGGGAGGGCCGTCCCTCCGAGGACGCGATCCTCACCTGCCGCCTGATCGACCGGCCGCTGCGCCCGTCGTTCGTCAAGGGCCTGCGCAACGAGATCCAGGTCGTCGCCACCATCATGTCGCTCAACCCCGAGCACCTGTACGACGTGGTCGCGATCAACGCCGCCTCGCTGTCCACGCAGCTGGCCGGGCTGCCCTTCTCCGGCCCGATCGGCGGCGTGCGCGTCGCGCTGATCGACGGCCAGTGGGTCGGCTTCCCGACCCATCAGGAGCTTGAGCGCGCCACCTTCGACATGGTGGTGGCGGGCCGGGTGCTCGCCGACGGCGACGTGGCCATCATGATGGTCGAGGCCGAGTCCACCAAGGACACGCTGAAGCTGGTCGCCGAGGGCGCGGTGGCGCCCAACGAGGAGACCATCGCGCAGGGCCTGGAGGCGGCCAAGCCGTTCATCAAGGTCCTCTGCGAGGCCCAGAACAAGATCGCGAAGGTCGCCGCGAAGGAGACCGCCGAGTACCCCGTCTTCCCCGAGTACCAGGATGACGCGTACGAGGCCGTCGAGGGCGCGGTCAAGACCGAACTGGCCGCCGCGCTCACCATCGCGGGCAAGCAGGAGCGCGAGAACGAGCTGGAGCGCCTGAAGGGCGCGCTCGGCGAGAAGCTCGCCGAGGCGTTCGAAGGCCGCGAGAAGGAGCTGTCGGCCGCCTACCGCTCGGTCATGAAGAAGCTCATGCGCGAGCGGGTCATCAAGGACGGCGTGCGCATCGACAGCCGGGGCCCCAAGGACATCCGGGCGCTGTCGGCCGAGGTCCACGTGGTCCCGAGGGTGCACGGCTCGGCCCTGTTCGAGCGCGGCGAGACCCAGATCATGGGCATCACCACGCTCAACATGCTGCGCATGGAGCAGGTCATCGACACGCTCAACCCCGAGCGCACCAAGCGCTACATGCACAACTACAACTTCCCGCCCTACTCCACGGGTGAGACCGGCCGCGTGGGCTCGCCCAAGCGCCGCGAGATCGGCCACGGCGCGCTCGCCGAGCGGGCGCTGATCCCGGTCCTGCCGACGCGTGAGGAGTTCCCCTACGCGATCCGCCAGGTCTCCGAGGCGCTCGGCTCCAACGGCTCCACCTCGATGGGCTCGGTCTGCGCCTCGACGATGGCGCTGCTCGACGCCGGTGTGCCGCTCAAGGAGATGGTCGCGGGCATCGCGATGGGCCTGATCGCCGAGGGCGACGCCTACGTCACCCTGACCGACATCCTCGGTGCCGAGGACGCCATGGGCGACATGGACTTCAAGGTCGCGGGCACCAAGGACGTCATCACCGCGCTCCAGCTCGACACCAAGCTCGACGGCATCCCCGCCTCGGTGCTGGCCGCCGCGCTGAAGCAGGCCAAGGGCGCGCGCCTGGCGATCCTCGACGTGATGCAGGAGGCGATCGACTCCCCGGCGGAGATGAACCCGACCGCGCCGCGCATCATCACGATCAAGGTCCCGGTGGACAAGATCGGCGAGGTCATCGGCCCGAAGGGCAAGATGATCAACCAGATCCAGGACGACACCGGCGCCGAGATCACCATCGAGGACGACGGCACGATCTACATCGGCGCCACCGACGGCCCGTCCGCCGAGGCGGCCCGGTCGGCGATCAACGCCATCGCCAACCCGCACATGCCCGAGGTCGGCGAGCGCTACCTCGGCACGGTCGTGAAGATCGCCGCCTTCGGCGCGTTCGTCTCGCTCATGCCGGGCAAGGACGGTCTCCTGCACGTCTCCCAGATCCGCAAGCTGCACGGCGGCAAGCGCATCGAGAACGTCGAGGACGTCATGAGCGTCGGCGAGAAGATCCAGGTCGAGATCGCCGAGATCGACGGCAGGGGCAAGCTGTCCCTGGTGCCGGTCGAGGTCATCGAGAAGGAGAGCGCCGAGAAGGAGGCGTCGGGCGGCTCCGAGCAGGAGGCTCCCGAGGGGCCGGCCGAGGCCGCCGCCGAGGACAAGGCGCGCGAGGACAAGCCCCGCCGCACCCGTACCCGCACCCGGGTCCGCACCAGCGAAGACGACAGGAACTCGTGACCACGACCACGCTGCATCCCGGCAAGGACGGTGCCGGGATCGTCCAGCGCACCGTCCTCCCCGGTGGGCTGCGCGTGGTGACCGAGACCATGCCGACCGTGCGTTCCGTCGCGGTCGGCATGTGGGTCGGCATCGGCTCGCGTGATGAGGCCCCGGAGCACACCGGGGCCACCCACTTCCTCGAACACCTGCTGTTCAAGGGCACGCCGAACCGCAGCGCCATGGAGATCTCCGCGTCCGTCGAGGGCATCGGCGGGGAGATCAACGCCTTCACGGCCAAGGAGTACACCTGCTACTACGCGCGGGTGCTCGACGAGGATCTGCCGATCGCCGTCGACGTGCTCGCCGACGTGGTGACCAGTTCGCTGATCACCGCCGAGGACGTCGACTCCGAGCGCGGCGTGATCCTCGAAGAGATCGCCATGCACGACGACGACCCCTCCGACGTGGTGCACGAGCAGTTCTCCTCGGCTCTCTACGGTGACTCGCCGATCGGCCGGCCCATCCTGGGCACGGTCGAGTCGATCAACGCGCTCGGCCGCGATCGCATCGTCGAGTACTACCAGCGCTACTACCAGCCACGCCGGACCGTGGTCTCGGTCGCCGGCAACGTCAGGCACGAGGAGGTCGTCGAACTCGTCTCGCGTGCCTACGAGCGGGCGGGCGTCCTCACCGGGCCGCGCGAGAGCCTGCCGCCCCGCCTCGGCGGGCCGGGTACCGAGATCCGCTCCGAGGTCCGGGTGATCGACCGGCCCACCGAGCAGGCCAACCTGGTGCTCGGCACGACCGGCATGTCCCGCACCGACGATCGCAGGTTCGCGCTGGGCGTGCTCAACTCGGCGCTCGGCGGCGGCATGTCCTCGCGGCTGTTCCAGGAGATCCGCGAGAAGCGCGGGCTGGCCTACTCTGCCTACTCCTACACCTCGGCCTACGCCGACACCGGGCAGTTCGGGATCTACGTCGGCTGCCTGCCGTCGAAGATCGACGACGTGCTGCGGATCTGCCGCGACGAGGTGGCCCGCATCGTCGACGAGGGCCTGACGGGCGAGGAGATCCGGCGCGGCAAGGGCCAGATGCGCGGCGGGCTGGTCCTCGGCCTGGAGGACACCGGCTCGCGGATGTCGCGCATCGGCAAGAACGAACTCGTCTACGACGAACTGCTGTCGGTGGACGAGGTGCTGGCCCGCATCGAGGCGGTCACGCCCGAGGAGATCTCGGCGGTCGCCGCCGACGTCCTCAAGCGGCCGCTGACGCTGGCCGTGATCGGCCCCTACGGTGACAAGGACTTCGGTCACGCCATCGCCTGAACCTCACCGGCTGTGACGGCCCAGGTCCCGCGAAGGGGCCTGGGCCGTCGCCGTCCGTGAGGGGCGTGGGAGGATCGATGTCGGTGGGGCGCGTTGATACCACGGCGAGGAAAGAGACGGAACATGAAGATCAATGTTGGGGTGCTGGGGGCGCGCGGGCGCGTCGGGGTGGAGGTCTGCAAGGCGGTGGAGGCCGCCGCCGACCTGCGACTCGTCGCCGCCGTCGACCAGGGCGACCCGATCGAGAGCCTGACCGGCGCCGACGTCGTCGTCGACTTCACCCACCCCGACGCCGTCATGGCCAACCTCGAATGGGCGATCTCCCACGGCATCCATCCGGTGGTGGGCACGACGGGGTTCGACGAGGGGCGGCTGGCGGCCGTACGCGGCTGGCTGGAGCGCTCCGCGGGCACCAACTGCCTCATCGCCCCCAACTTCGGCATCGCGGCGGTGCTGATGATGCACTTCGCCGCCCAGGCCGCGCGGCACTTCGAGTCGGTCGAGATCGTCGAGTTGCACCACCCGAACAAGGCGGACGCGCCGTCCGGCACCGCACGCCGTACGGCCGAGCTGGTGGCGCGGGCCCGCGAGGAGGCGGGACTGGGGCCGATGCCGGACGCCACGAGCACCGCCCTCGACGGCGCGCGGGGCGCCGACGTCGGCGGAGTGAACGTCCACTCGGTACGGCTGGCGGGCCTGATCGCCCACCAGGAGGTGCTGATGGGCGGCGACGGCGAGATCCTGACGATCCGGCACGACACGATGAACCGGTCGGCCTTCACCCCCGGTGTGCTGCTCGGGGTGCGCCGTGTGGGCGGGCTGCCGGGTCTCACCGTGGGCCTGGAGCCCCTGCTCGGCCTGTAGGCGCGACGTTTGTCGGAGACGCCTGTACGCACGACGTCGCGTAGGGGTCGGAGATGCCTGTGGGCGCCAGACCCTGTAGGCGGGACACGGGGCATGCCCGGACTCCGAGGAGTCCGGGCATGCCTTGAGGAGGGGGTTCCCGGCTCCGCACAGCCGAGCACACGATCATCACACTAGATCCCGAACGCCGTGTCGCGCTGGAACATGAGACCGTGTCGGCATGACGCGATGGGCTGTTTCCGAGGAACTCTCGGGTTTGGTGGACGTGGAACTGGCCGCCGACCGGCTGTTCGAGCAGGTCGGGATCGCCTTCCCGCCGGGTACGACGATGGTCGAAGAGGTCGAGGACCCCTCGACGGTGCTGGTGGAGGGCGTGCCGCCGCGCGGCTTCGCGCTGGTGGGCTGGGTGGACGGCAACGTTCACCTCGACCAGCTCGCCGTGCACCCCGACCACATGCGGCAGGGCATCGGCGGCAGGTTGATGACCGGGGTGCTCGACCACGCGCGGGCGGCGGGTGCGCCCGCCGTCACGCTGACGACCTTCAGGGACGTGCCGTGGAACGCGCCCTGGTATGCCGGGCACGGCTTCGCCGTCCTGGAATCCGAGGGGTGGGGGCCGGAGCTGCGGGCGCTGGTCGCGCACGAGCGCGAGCTGGGCATCGAGGTGGCGCCACGTGTGGTGATGGCCAGGCGGACCGGCGGATAGCCTTGGGGGGTGAGTCGCTTTCGCGAAGAGTTGTGGCAGGTCGTGGCGGGTGTGTACGACCAGATCCTGGTCCACCCCTTCCTCACCGGGCTGACCGACGGGTCGCTGCCGCGTGAGGCGTTCCGCCACTACGTGGTCCAGGAGGCCCACTTCCTGCCCGACTACGCGAGAGCGCAGGCCGCCGTCGCCGCCCGCGCGCCCGACGCCGCCTCCGTCCGGCGCTTCAGCGCCCAGGCCGCCCGCACGGTGGAGGTCGAGCACGGCCTGGTGGCCGAACTGCTGGCCGCCTTCGGGCTCGACGAGGCCGACGCCCGCAAGACGCCCGCCGGGCCCACGACCGTCGGCTACAGCTCCTACCTGGTGCGCAGCTGCGCGCTCGGCGCCTTCCCCGAGGCGCTCGGCGCGCTCGTCCCCTGCTACTGGATCTACGCGCGGGTGGGGGAGCGGCTGCTGGAGCGCAGCTCGCCCGACCCCCTGTACGCCTGGTGGATCGAGACGTACGGCGGCGCCGACTACCAGGAGACCTCGGCCGAGGTCCTCGATCTGCTCGACGGGCTGGCGATAAGCCCCGACGAGCGTGAGCGGCTGCTGGAGCGGGCGGTCATGACGGCCCGCTACGAATGGCTGTTCTGGGACGCCGCCTGGCGGAGGGAGGGCTGGCCGTGCGGCTGAGAGACCTGCTGCGGGCCGACCAGCTCGCCCTGAAGGTGCTGACCGGGCACGACCTGCTCGATCGCAGGGTGCGCGGTGTGTCCACGACCGACCTGATCGAGCCGGGCCGCTTCGTCAAACCCGGCGAACTGGTGCTGACCGAGCTGACCTGGCACACCGGCGCCGAGTCCTCACGCGCCTTCGTCAAGGAGCTGGGCGAGGTCGCGGCGCTGGTGTCCGGCACCGCGCTCAAAGGAGTGCCGATAGACCTGGTCGACGCCTGCGCCGACGCCGGGCTGCCCTTGCTCACGCTCCCGGTCGAGGTGCCGTTCAGCCAGCTCACCGAGCACGTCCTGCGCGCCCTGATCGCCGAACTGGACGCGCCGCCGAGGCCGGGGCCGAGCGCCCGCCGCCGCCTGGCCACCACCCTCGTCGACGGGGGCAGCCTGACCAAGCTCGTCACCGCCGTCGCGGGCGAACTGGAGGTGCCCTGCTGGGTGATGTCGCCCACCGGGCGGGTCATCGTGGGCTCGCAGCCGCTGGCGGAGGCCGAGCGGGCCCGGCTGGCCCACACCTTCCTCACCGCGCGGCACCTGCCCGGCATGGTCGGCGGGCTGTCGGTCTTCCCGATCAGCAAGGGCGCCCCGCACCGCATCGCCAACTGGTTCCTCGCCTACGCGGGCGAGCAGGCGCAGGGCGAGCACGAGGATCTGGTCGTCGAGCTGGCTGCCCTGGTCGCTTTGGAACGTTCCCGGCTGGAGGCGGCGCAGCGGATCGAACGCCGGGTGCTCGACCAGTTGCTGGAGCTGCTGGAGTCCGGCGACGCGGCGCTGCCCGGCGTGGTCTCCCGCCTGCACACGCTGCACGTCGAGACCGAGCACGGGCTGCTGGCCGTCGCCCTGTCGGCCAGTGGCCCGTCCACGGGCGCCCGCCCCGCCGGGGCCGATGGGGTGGTCTCGGGGAAGGCGGCCTCCGGCGAGGTGAGCGTCGCCGTGCTCGACGAACTGCTGCGGCCGGTCGCGCCCGGCATCGTCACCGCCTCCAGCGCCCGCGACGACGGCGAGGCCGTCGCGCTGGTGCCGCTGGCGGGCAACTCGGCGCAGGAACTCACCGACCATGTCGTGAGCGGCGCCCGCACCCTCGCGGCGGGGCTGGGCGACGGGCGCATCACCCTCGGCGTCAGCAGCGTGACCACCGGGCCCGCCGCGCTCAGCAGCCTCATCGAGGAGGCCAGGCACGCCCGCACGCTCGCCGCCCTGGACGGCGCGCGGGTCAGCGTCATCACCGGCGAGGACGTCAGCTCCCACCGGGCGCTGCTCGCGGCCATCCCCGCAGACCTGCGCCGCTCGTTCCGCAGCAGACTGCTCGGCCCGCTGGAGAACTACGACGCCGCCCACCAGACCGACCTGCTGGAGACCCTCCAGGCGTTCCTGGAGGAGTCGGGCAACTGGGCGGCGACCGCCGAACGGTTGCACGTGCACGTCAACACCCTGCGCTACCGGCTGCGTCGCATCGAGGACCTCACCGGCCGCTCGCTGACCGCCTGGGACGAGCGCGTCGACTTCCTGCTGGCCCTGCGGATGCGCTAGCCGCGCGCGGCGTAGGCGTCGAGTTCGGCCAGGTAGCCGTCCTTGAGATGGCGCGGCAGCCAGGTGATCTCGAAGGCGTTGCGCTGGAGCCGGACCAGGTCCTCCTCGGAGAAGTTCAGCGCCTCCAGGTTCTCCTGGACGTAGCCGTTGAAGTAGGCCGGGTCGTCGGAGTTGATGGTGACGCGCACGCCGAGGTCGAGGAGCTTGCGGATGCCCTCGATCTTCATCGACTCGGTGACGTACCCGTTGGAGATCGGGCAGCAGGTCAGGCCGAGGCCCTTCTCCAGGATCTCCTCGACCAGGCCCGGGTCCTCCAGCACGTTGACGCCGTGGTCGACCCGGTTCACACCGATGTCCTGGACGGCTTGGCGGATGTGCTCGACCGAGTTGTCCTGGTCCACGTCGCAGTGCATGGTCAGCAGGTAGCCTTCCTGCCTGGCCCGCTCGTACACGGCGGCGAACTTGGCCGGGGGGTTGCCGCGCTCGTCGGAGTCGAGGCCGACGCCGACGATCCACTCCTTGTACGGCAGCGACTCCAGCAGCGTCGCCATCGCGTACTCGGCCTGGAAGTCGCGCAGGAAGCACATGATGAGCTGGGCCCGGACGCCGAGCTGGGTCTCGGCGTCGAGCAGCGCCCGGCGCAGCCCTCTGATCACGATGTCGAACGGCACCCCGCGCGAGGTGTGCGCCTGCGGGTCGAAGAAGATCTCCGCGTACCGCACGTTCTGCGAGGCCGCCTTGCGCAGGTAGGCCATCGCCAGGTCGTAGAAATCGGGCTCGGTGCGCAGCACCTGCATGCCCTCGTAGTACACCTTCAGGAACGTCGTCAGGCTGTCGAACTCGTAGGCCGCCCTGATCTCCTCGACCGAGGAGTACGGCAGCGCGATGCCGTTGCGCGCCGCCAGGTCGAACTTCAGCTCGGGCTCCAGCGTGCCCTCGATGTGCAGATGCAGCTCGCACTTGGGCAGACCGGCGATGAAATCAGTCACTGAATTACCTCCACGACCTCAAGGTTGACACAGTCGATCAGTCCCAGGTCCGTCACGGCATAATCGGGGATAGCCGTGATGGACAGGAAAAACAGGTACATCAAGGGTGCGGGCAGGTCACAGCCCAGCTCGCGGGCCAGGTCGTCCAGTCGCTGCTCCCGCTCGGCCATCTCGGCCGCGGGCAGGTCGGAGACGATGCCCGCGATCGGCAGCGGCAGTGACTCGCGCACCTCGCCGTCCACGACCACGACCTGGCCGCCGCCCATGCGGACGACCTCGTTGACCGCCACCGCCATGTCGGCGCGGGAGGCGCCCACGCAGATGATGTTGTTGTCGTCGGGGGCGGCGCTCGTGGCGATGGCACCTTCGCGGATGCCCATGCCGCTCACCACCGCGACGGGCATGTTGCCGCTCTTGCCGTACCTCTCGACGACGGTGACGAGCAGCGCGTCCTTCTCGACGGACGGCTCCACGACGCCGTCCACGACCGGTAGCCGCACGTCGCGGCGCCTGCGCACGAAGACCTGGTCGGTGAAGTCCAGGGCCAGCACGTTCACCTCGGCGACCTCGGCCACCTGGGCAACCGGAGAGCGCAGCGCGAAGTCGTCGGCCGTGAGGGTCCTGACGGGGAACGGCGCGACCGCGCCGCGCGCCGGAGGCGTGGTCGGCGTGAGCATGGCGCCGTCGCGGGCCACCAGGGTGCCGCCGGCCACGACCTCGCGCACCCGGAAGTCCTCCAGCGAGTCGACGATCAGCACGTCGGCCAGGCGGCCGGGCGCGATGCTGCCGACCAGGTGGTCGATGCGGTACATCTCCGCGCAGTTCACGGTGGCCATCTGGATGGCGGTCACGGGGTCGAGGCCCGCCTTGACGGCCATCCGCACCAGCTTGTCCATGTGGCCGCCGGCCAGCACGTCGGCGGCGTGGACGTCGTCGGTGCAGAAGGCCACCCGCCGCGCCCCCACCTTGGCGACGACCTGGATGTTCTCCTCCAGGAAGTGCGCGACGGAGGACTCGCGGACGATCGCGTAGATGCCCTGGCGCAGCTTCTCCAGCATCTCCTCGTGCGAGTACGACTCGTGGTCGAGCCGGATCCCGGCCGCGGCCAGGCCGCCGATGCGGCGCGCGTCCGACAGCGGGGCGCAGCCGAAGACCGGCAGCCGGTGCCTCTCCGCCAGCTCCAGGGCCTCCATGACGGCCGGGTCGCCGTGCTCGACCATCTCCTGGACGGTCTCCCACACGCCCACGCACTCAGGCCAGGTGTGGGCCTCGCGGTGCTCGTCGGGCCCGAAGGTGAAACCGACGTTCGACTGCGGGACGGTGTACGGGGCCTTGGCGGGGGCGCCCCACCAGATGCGCATACCGGTCCGCTTCGACTCGTCCAGGAACCTGCGCACCCCCGGCAGGCCCTCCACGACGAGCACCTGGTCCAGGCCGGACACCACGCTGGTGGTACCGAACGGGACCACCAGGTCGGCGAAGCTCGTGACCGACAGCTTGCTGCACTCGATGTGCAGGTGCCCGTCGATCAGGCCGGGGACCAGGTAGCCGCCCTGCGCGTCGATGATCCGCGTGTGCGGACCCCGGAGCAGGCCGGTGCCGACCGCGGCGATCCGGTCGCCCGCGACGGCGACCTCGGCGGGGTAGACCTCGCCCGTCAGGACGTTGACCAGCGTGCCGCCCGTGATGATCGTGTCGGCGGCACGCCGGCCGTAGGCCACGTCGAGCAGTGTCATCGGGCTCCCTCAAGCGTAGGAACGGTGACGGGCCTGCGGTCCAGGGCGGCGTAGACCGCTCCGGCCGCGAGGAAGCCCGCGAAGATGCTGAAGTCCGAGCCGCCCGTGGCCGCCGACAGCGGGCCGACGAAGGCGGTGGAGTTGATCCAGAGCGCGGCGGCCACCATGCCGACGCCCTGGGCGATGAGCGCGGGCCAGCGCACCTGGCCAGGCGCCCGCTCGTCGAACAGCGCCGCGGCGTCGTAGCGGCCCTTCCTGCGCAGCCAGTCGGTGACGTACACGCCCGCCCACGGGGCCAGCCACAGGATGAGCAGGCCGAGGAAGGTGTTGAGCATGGTGTGGAAGTTCTCCGAGGTCACCGCCACGATAGTGATGATCACGCAGAGGACGAGGTCGCCGACCACGGCCACCCACCGCTTGACCCGGATCCCGGCGGCCTGGAGGTTGAGGCCGGAGGAGTACAGGTCGGTGGTGTTGACCGCGAACAGGGAGACGATCGCGAGCAGCAGGTACGGCACGACGAACCAGGACGGCAGCGCGCCCGGCAGCCCCGAGATCGGGTCGTCGGCGCCGGTGACCGCGGTCGCGACGGCCGCGCCCAGCATCATGAGCAGCACGTACGGCACGAAGCCGCCCAGGAAGGCGTAGCCGAACACGGCCTTCTTGGAGGAGTCCGCCGGAAGGTAGCGTGAGTAGTCGCCGCCGAGCGGCCCCCACGACAGGCCCCCCGCCGCCATGATGAGCGCGACGGCGGCGGTGAACGTGGCGAAGTTCGCGCCCTCGCCGCCCGACAGGTTGACCTTGGGGCCGACCAGGAGCGCCATCAGGCCGAAGAGCACCACGAAGACCCAGGTGAAGTACTTCTGGGCGCGCATCACGGCCGAGTGCCCGATCAGCGGGAGCACGAGCTGGATGAGGGCGGCGATCAGGATGACGCCGATCTTCAGGCCGATGCTGTCGGTGGCGACTCCGGCCTGGCCGAGCAGGGCCAGCGTGGCGAAGGTGATGAGCACCATGCCGCCCGCCTCGAAGCCCACCATGTTGAGCCAGCCGAAGAAGCTGAGCAGGCGGGCGCCCTTGGGGCCGTAGGCTGCACGGGAGACGGCCATGGTGGAGGTGCCGGTGGCCGGGCCCTGGAGGCTCGTCAGGCCGACGAGCGGGAAGGCCAGCAGGTTGCCGACCAGGATGGCGGCGACGGCCTGGCCGAAGCTGAGGCCGAAGGCGGCGACGACCGTGGTGCCGTACACCAGGGTGAAGATGCCCATGGTCGTGCCGGTCCAGAGGAAGAGCAGGTCGCGTGGGCGGCCGTACCTCTCTCCGGCCGAGACCAGCTCGATGCCGCGTTGCTCCATCGACGTGTGTCCTCTCGGGGAGCCTGGTTGGTGCGGTCTCAGTGAACCAACTGGGGCTGACCTGGGCGTTTATCTAAATGTACGAGCTTTGGAGGGGCTTGTTGTCGGCAGATACAAGTTGATCACGATATATCGCGTTTTTGTGGGATATATCGGATGAGCTGAACTCCCTTCCCGAGGGTGTTGCAGTGAACCACCAGGTCACCTGAATGGCGCCATAACCCACCTTGACGCGACTTGTTGGGAATGATCCTATGAATCATGCGATTAGCTGCTATCGCGGGGATCCTGCAAGTGTTCGCGGTCGCGCTCCCCGCCTCGGCCGACCCCGTCGAACCCGGGCCGTGGATCGCGTACGACCCCACCTTCACCGTTCAGGAACGGGGCTGCGGCGACGTCGCAGACCTCACCTTCCGCCTCACCTGCTCCACCGGCAGCGGTGACCAGCGCGCCGAACGGCGCTACGCGACCTACACCGGCGGCACCCGCCAGTTCGAGGGCCACTTCAAGATCACCAGCATGAGCGGGACCCGGATCAGCCTCAAACAGACCTTCAAGACCACCGGCCCCTTCTTCATGCTGGCCGTCGAACGCGGCGGGCGCCTGTACGCCGTCCACGGCGGCACCACCGTCGCGACCGGCGCCACCATCGGCACCAGCGTCCGCGTCAACACCGTCCACGTCGTGGGTGACACCCACCGCACCTACATCAACGGCTCACTCAGGCACACCGTGTCGAGCCCCGGCGGCGACTTCTACGACAAGTTCGGCTCCTACCGCACCAACAGCGGCCAGGGGCCGGTCACCGTCGAATGGTCGGGGATCGGGTTCTGGCGCAAATGAGGATCCTGGCGCTGCTCCTGGCCGGGCTCACCGGCTGCTCGGCCGGGGAGAGCAGGCTCGTCGCCCGGCTCGTCACGCCCACGGACATCGCCCTCGAATGGCCCGCCGGCGACAGTACGGCGGGCGGGACGGCGGGCGGGACGGCGGGCGGGGTGGCGGGCCGGGTGGTGGAGTTCGCGACGGCGGAGCGGGGACCGTACACGATCCTCGAGTTCCTGCCGCCCGAGCGGCGCGACTACCTCCACCCCGACTTGATCCCCGAGACGACCTTCTACTACCGGGTACGGCCGCTGCACGGGCCCGCGAGCGGAACCGTCGAGGTGAACCTGCCCGACGGAGACCTGCCCGACGGAGACCTGGCCGCAGAGGGCGGGCAGGACTGGCTCGAACCGCGCAAACGGCCCGGCGGGCCCGGCACGCCCGGCGCCGCGCCCACCGACCTGAAGGCCACCGTCAAACACGCCAACGGGATCGCCTTCAGCTGGACCGACCGCTCCTCCGACGAGGACGGTTACCTGCTGGAGGTACGGCCGGACGGCGGGCCGTACCGGGTGGCTGCGCTGCTCGAACCGGACGTCAACGCCTTCGGGCTGATCACCCTGCCCGGCGAGAAGCGGGCGGCCTACCGCGTCAGGTCCTTCAGGTACGGCACGGCCTCGAACGTCGTCAGCCGCACGACCGGCGCCCTCAGGTGAGGGCCAGGCCGACGGCGAACAGGACGCCGAAGGCCAGTTGCAGCTTGCCCGTGGCCTGCAGCACGCCGATCAGCGCCGGGCCGGTCGCGCCGCTCAGCACCGTGCGGATCGGGCCGATCGCCAGCGGGGCCGACAGCAGCGCCAGCGCCGCCCACGGCCGCACCGGCACCAGCGCCGCCGCCACCACGAACCCGCCGATCAGCGCGCCCGCGTACAGCCGGCGGGTGCGCTCGGCGCCCAGCACCACCGCCAGCGTGCGCTTGCCCGCCGGGCCGTCGGTGACCACGTCACGCAGGTTGTTGACCACCAGCATCGAGCACGACAGCAGGCCGACGGGCACCGAGGCGGCCAGGGCCGTCCACGACAACGACTCGGTCTGCACGAACGCGGTGCCGACCACAGGGACGATGCCGAAGAACACGAACACCGACAACTCGCCCAGCGCGCGGTAGCCGTACGGGCGCTCGCCGCCGGTGTAGAACCACGCGGCGGCGATCGCGGTCGCGCCGACCGGCAGCACCCACCACGCCTGGGTCAGCAGCACCAGCACCAGTCCGGCGACGGCGGCCGCCGCCATGCAGGCGAGGGCCGCGAACAGCACCTGGCCCGGTGTGGCCGCCCGTGAGCCGACCAGTCGCATCGGCCCGACCCGCTCGTCGTCGGTGCCGCGCACGCCGTCGCTGTAGTCGTTGGCGTAGTTGACGCCGATCTGCAGCAGCAGCGCCACCGCCAGCGCCAGCAGCGCGCGCCACCAGTCGGCGCCGCCGAGCCCGAAGGCCGTACCGGTGCCGACCAGGACGGGGACGAGGGCGTTCGCCAGGGTGCGCGGGCGCGCACCGGCGAGCCATTGGCCGGGGGTTGCCATAGGTGGTCCTCTAGCTGATGTCCGTGCTGAGCCTGACCATGCGGATCGGGCGGCCCATGTCGAGTACGCGCTCGGCCATGTCCTCGCCCCATCCGGCCGACTCAAGGAAGCCGAGCATGGCGTAGTTGTCGGCGAAGGCCCAGGTGACGATCTGCTGGTAGCCGTCGTCACGCAGGTAGTCGACGGTCGCGTTGAGCAGGCGGCTGGCATGGCCTCTGCGGCCGAAGTCGGGGTCGATCAGCAGCGTCAGCATCTCCGCCACCACGGTCGGGTCGAGGTCGGGGTCCTCCGCCGGGGCGTGGGAGGCCAGGCCGACGACCCGCTCGCCGCCGCGCGGCGTCGCGAGGGCCGAACTGCCGCCCGGCCCGAGCGCCGGGAAGCCCTCCGTGTCGAGGATGGTCTCGACCGCCACGAGCACGCGGTGCCGAGGCGTGGGAGGGGCGACGATCGCCTCGTCCCACTGACGCAGCCACATCTTCTCGGCCGAGGGGCCGGTCATCTGCTCAAGCGGCCCTTCGGGCAGGAAATCCCGATAGCCGTATCGCCAGGCGCGGATCTGAACATTCGCCACCTGGAGCACATCCTCGCGCCGGGCCGCCCGGACGCCTACGTCTGCCATCTCGGCCCGCTCCTTCGCCTGCCGTCGTGCCACAAGGCACGAGTTACACCGTATCGGTGTTTGAGACTTGGAGACGACGCGAACCATGCTTCTGGCGCGGTACTCCCGGGTTTTGGGACGATTACCGCAAACCTTTGCGGAACACCGTGTTCAGGGTGGCCGTACCGTCTCCGCGAAGGCACGCGCCAGCCGGCGCACGCCCTCCTTCAGCTCCTCCGCGCGCGTCGTCGCCATGAACGTGACCCGCAGGCGCGGCCCCGGCGGCTCGGCCGGGTAGAACATGCGGCCGGGGCTCACCAGCACGCCGCCGAGCCGGGCCGCCTCCACCAGCGCCGCCTCGTCCACCGACGGCGGCAGCCGCAGCCACACGTGCTTGCCGCCGATCGGCACCAGGTGCGGCTCGGCCTCGGGAAGGTCGGCGGCGAGGGCGGCCAGCAGGGCGTTCAGGCGTACGGACACCTCGGCGTGCACGGTCCGCAGATGGCGGGGCCAGGCGGGCGAGCCGAGGAACTCGAGCGCGGTCTCCTGCAGCGGCCTCGGCACGAAGAAGGACTCCACGAGCTGCCCCGCCCGCAGCCGGTGCGCGGCCGGGCCGCGCGCCACCACCCCCGCCACCCGCAGGCTCGGCGCCAGGATCTTGGTCAGCGAGCTCACGTACACGACCGTGCCGTGCGCGTCCATCGACACCAGCGGCGGCGGCGCCTTCCTGGCCAGGTGGCGCAGCGCGTCGTCCTCGACCACGAACGCGCCCGCCGCCCTCGCCACGTCGAGGACCTGCCGCCTGCGCTCGGGGCTCAGCGTCGCGCCCGTCGGGTTGTGCAGCGTGGGCTGGCAGTAGAACACCCGGGCGCCGGTGACGGCGAACGCCTCGGCGAGCAGGTCGGGCCGCACCCCCTCCCTGTCCACGGGTACGGCGGTCGCCCGCAGCCCCGCCGCCTTCGCCGCCGCCAGGGCGCCCGGATAGGTCGGGGTCTCCACCAGTAGCGGGGTGCCCGGCGCGGCCAGCGCGCGGAAGGCGAGGCTGAGCGCCGACTGGCCGCCGCTCACGATCAGCGTGTCGGTGACGTCGCCGCCGGCCTGCGCGGCGAACCACGCGCGCAGCTCCGGCAGGCCCGTCGGCGGCGCCACCGCCCAGGCGTCCGGACGGCGGACCGCCCGCGCGGCCGCCGCC
>NZ_BAAAHQ010000015.1:23460-67721 GCF_039525605.1 Nonomuraea longicatena
TCGGCGGCGGCGTGCCGCGCCGGGCGGTCGGCCACGTACGCGCCCGCGCCCGGCCGCGTCACCACCCTGCCCTCCGCCGTCAGCCTGCCGATCGCCCGCGACACCGTCACGGGGCTGACGCCGTGCCGCCGCATGATCTCGCGGCTGGACGGCAGGCGGTCGCCCGGACGCAGCCGGTCCACCTCCTCGCGCAGTATCGCGGTGATCTGGGCGATACTGCTATCGTCTGTCATGAAATCTGAGAATAGCGCTATCGTCGCCGGTGGAGTAGCGGTCCCCCGCGCCGGGCGTGGCACCGCGCTCGCCTTCCTCGGAGTGCTCGCCTTCTCCGGCTCCCTTCCCGCCACCGTCTTCGCGATGCGGGGCTTCGACCCCTGGCTCGTGGCCATCGGGCGGGCCGCGCTGGCCGGGTTCGTCGCCGCGCTCTGCCTCAGAGCCGCCGGGCGGCCGATGCTGCCGCCCCGGTCCCAATGGGGGTCGTACGCGGTCATCTCGGTCGGGGTGGTGTTCGGGTTCCCGGTGCTCAGCGGGCTCGCGCTCGACCTCGGGGCGGGGACCGCGCATTCGGCCGTCGTCATCGGGCTGCTGCCCGCCGCCACGGCGGCCTGTGCCGTACTGCGGGCGGGGGAACGGCCCCAGCCGCTGTTCTGGGCGGCCTGCGCGGCCGGGGCGCTGGCCATCACGGCCTTCACTCTCACCCGGGCCGACGGGGGCGTCGCCGGGTGGGCGGACCTGCTGCTCGTGGGGGCGCTGGTGGCCGCGGCGGCCGGGTACACCGAGGGCGGGCGGCGGGCGCGGAGCGTGCCCGGGTGGCAGGTGATCTCGCACGTGCTGGTGCTCTCGCTGCCGGTGACGCTTCCGGTCACGGTGGTGCTGGGTCTCAGCACGCCGGTCGTGCTGTCGGCGGAGGCGGTGGCCGGGTTCGCGTACGTGGGGCTGGTGTCGATGTTCCTGGGGTTCATTCCCTGGTACGCCGGGCTGGCGATGGGGGGAATCGCGCGGGCCGGGCAGACGCAGTTGACGCAGCCGTTGCTGACGCTGGTGTGGGCGTGGGGGCTGATGGGGGAGAGGTTCGGAGTGGCCACTGTGGCGGCGGCGGTCGCGGTGCTGGTCTGTGTGGCGGTGAGTCAGCGGGCCCGGCTGTAGGGCTTTGAGCGGAGTTGGAACTCCCGATGCTTGAATGGACGGGGAGGCGCCGTATGGGAGAGCTGACCGTGCCGGAGGGTGGGTTCTGGCCTGCGCCGGAGGTGCCGCAGCCGAACATCTACCCCATGGAGTGGCGCGTCGAGACGGAGAAACTCGCCGCGATCTACCAGAAGTCCAAGACCACCCTGTGGAACCCGGCCGACCTGCCGTGGGACGGCCTGCGGCCCGAGGACTTCACCCGTGAGCAGCGGCTGGGCATCATGTACTGGTTCTCGGTGCTCGCGAACTTCGACGCCTCCGGGCCTGCGGTGTTCGCCCGCGCGACCATCCAGGCGTTCGAGAAGCACGAGGAGGATCCGGTCCGTAAGTGCTTCTTCTCCATCACCCGCGACGAGATGAACCACGAGGAGTGCTGCCAGCGGACGATCGCCCGGCTCTGGCCCGGCGGCCCGCTCGACTGGACGCCCGCCGACGACCTCGAACGCGCGGCCCACAACAACATCGGCTGGCTGTACCACAACGGCGGCCGTTACTGGACGGGGTACACGGCCGCCGTGAGCAAGTACTCACTCCCTGTCCTGTTCACGAGTTTCATGATGGGGGAGATGGCGGCCTCGACCCTGTTCAGGGGGATGGCGTCGGGGACCGGGCATCCGGTGTTCGGCGAGATGTTCCGCCGCATCGGCCGGGATGAGTCCCGACATCTCCAGATATGCATGACCATCTTGGAGAAGGAGTGGCCGGGTCTGACCGACGAGGTGAAGTCGCTCATCACCCGGCAGCTCCGAGCCGGATTCGTCTTCCTGTCCATGATCCTCTGGGAGCCGCCGGAGGGGTTCTGGGAGCTTCCGCCGTACTTCCTCCCCAACCACCGCGTCCTCATGGACAAGGCGCGGGACGCGGGGCTCGGCGTGCTTTCGTACGAGGAGCAGGCGGAGAACTGGCGGCAGGCGATGGCCCGCATCCGCGCCATCGTCGAACGCTGGGGCATCGCCTTCCCGGCCATCCCGGAACTCGACCTGGACGGCGTGGCGGTCGACGCCATCGACCCCGAGGACATCATCCCGGTGTTCTAGCCGTTCCCGACCTCTGCGGTCAGAACACCTGGACGGCAGGGGCGGTCACCCGCCTGGCCATGACTCCTTCGGCGTGACATAGCTGCCGCGCTGGGCGACCGTGTAGATCCAGCCCTCCTCGCGGAGGAGCGCGACGGCACGTCTGGCCGTCTCACGGGCGACGTCGTACTGCTGGACCAGCGCGGTCTCGCCGGGGATGCGCCGGCGCGGCTGGTACCGCCCGGCCTTGATCGCCTCGACCATGTCCTGCGCGATCTGCTGATAAATCGGGATCTTGCGTGGCGCGCGTGGCGCCTGGTCGGGGCCGACGAACGTGCCCTCGCCTTGGACGGTGTAGATGAGGCCCTCTTCGCGAAGCACGTGGATCGCCCGCCGCGCCGTCGTTCGCGCTACGCCGAACTCCTGCTGGATGGCCGCCTCGCTCGGAACCGGCTGTCCGGAGTCGAGCTCCGCGACGCGGTTTCTGAGGATCTCGGCGATCTGCAGGTAGAGGTGAGTGTCTCCATCATGGTCGAGCACATACGCAAGATAGACGTTCGGGTACGATCCTTCCCATAATGGTCCGTCTAGGTGGGCGAGTGCTCTCGTCTACCTAGACACTGAGATACGACTAGACATATTCTTCCTCTGTGTACCCGAGCGAAGACTGCCCCGGCGGCATACACCTCTCGTCATCGGTGGTGGTCACCGAGATCGAATGGAAGCTCGCCGTACGCCGAGTGAGGGGGGTGCGCGTGTATGAGGCCACGTGTCCGTGCCAACCCGTCGTCTATGAACTGTGTGCCGCAGGTGGGCTGATGTTCATACGAAGGAGCTGCGAGGCGGGCTCGCGCACGCAGGAGTCATCGTGGGAGAGAGCGGCGACCATGGAAGAAATCTGGGGGCGCCTTCTCGCGTCTGGCCGACCCCCTGATCATTCGGCCCGGCCGAGCAGAGCTGAGGAAGTCAGCTTGCTTGGCTGGTGGGAGCAGGTGCAAACGACGTCGCCGAATGAACGAGAGCCCGTGGCGGTGATTCGCGTGTTCGGAGGGTCAGGTGGCCAGGCCGCGTAGTGCCAGGGTGACGTGATGGTCGATCATGTCCGGTTCGTGCTCGGGGATGAGTTGTGCGATGCGGACGAGGCCGAGCAGTTGGTAGGCGAGGTCGTCGGCCGTCACGTCCGGGGCCAGGGTGTGGTCGGTCGCGGAGCGTTCGAGCGCTTCGCGGCCGACGGTTCGCAGGTGTTCGAGGCATCGTTCGAGCTCCGCGTCGGACGGTGCTCCGGCCGCGAGCAGGTCGATCACGGCCTTGTTGCCGACGACCTGGTTCAGCGTTCCGGTGAAGAACTCGCGCAGGGCCTCGATCGCCGAGCCCTGGGCAGGGAGGCGGGTGGCGGCGAGATCGGTGAGGTCGGCCCCGGTGATCGCCTGCAGCAGGTCGTCCCTGGTCGGGAAATGTCGGTACAGCGTGCCGACGCCCACGCCCGCCGATGCCGCGACCGCGCGCATGTCGACGGACAGGCCCTGGGTCCGGAACGCCTCTTGCGCGGCCGTCAGGATGCGCTCCTTGTTCGCCACGGCGTCACGTCGTCGTTTGCGCGCTTCTGCCATGCCCTCAGTGTAACGATTCGGAACGCGTGTTCCGTATCGCGCTAGGCTGTTCTGGAACATGGGTTCCGGATATGAGGAGTGTGGAGCGTGAGGACGATCGTGATCACCGGAGGCACCGACGGGATGGGTGCCTCCTTGGCCCGCCACTATCTGGCCGCAGGTGAGCGGGTGGTGGTGATCGGGCGAAGCCGTGCGAAGTTCGACGCATTGCTCGCGAGCGTGGTCCCGTCGGCGCGGCCCAGGGCCGGGTTCATCGCGGCCGACCTGTCTCTCGTCGAGGACAACCGTCGTGCGATCGACCGGCTGATGCGAGATCACGACCGCATCGACGCCCTGATCCTCGCGGCTTCGTACATTCGGCAGCGGCGGTACGTGACCTCCGAGGGGCGCGAGGCGTCCTGGTCGCTGTTCTTCCTCAGTAAGTACCTGTTCGTCACCGAACTCGCCGAGTCGCTGCGTACGGCGGACCGGCCGGTGATCGTGAACACCGCCGTCCCGGGTGCCCGCGCGGACGCGATCGACTTCGACGACCTGGAGATGGCCGACGGCTTCACCTTCAGGCGGTCCAACGCGCAGCAGCGCCGGGCCAACGAGGTCCTCGGCATCCTCGCCACCGAGCGGAATCCCGCCCTCGGCTACCTCACCTGGGGGCCGGCCCGGCTGGTCCGCACCGGGTTCGCCGGTGAGGTCGGGACGGGGATGAAGGTCGCGACCGCGATCCTGGGACCGCTGCTGGGCCAGCGGGCCGAGGACGCGGTCCGGCCGATCATCCGTCTCGTGGACGCCCCGGCTCCGGGGCGAGCGGCCTACCGGGGCGCCGAGGCGCTTCCCCTCACTTCCGGCGCACAGGACGAGAACGACGCCGCTCGCCTCGCCGCCGCCGTCCGGGCGAGCCTCTGACGCACTTCGAGGCGGGATTCAGAGCTCGGGAGCGCCAATGCGGCGCCACGCGGTGTCCGTGACGACGAGATGGTCGAGAAGGCGCAGGCCGACGGTCTCGGCCGCGGCGGCCACGGCCGCCGTCGCGGCGCGGTCGGCCGCGCTGGGTTCGAGGGAGCCGCTCGGGTGGTTGTGGGCGAGGCCGAACGTGGCTCCGCCCGCCGTCAGCACGGTCCGCACGATGTCGCGGACGGGGAAGGCCGTGTGGTCGGAGCCGCCCTCACTGAGGACGGTACGTCGGAGCACCGCGCCCCGGGCGTCGCAGACGACCAGGACCAGGCGTTCGCGGGCGAGGCCGCGCAGGAGCGGGGCCGCCACGTCGGCGAGGTCGGCGGAGCCGGTCACCCGCGACCGCTCCGCCTTCTCCGAGGCCCGCCGCGCCAGTTGGAACGCGGCCGTCACCCGGGCGGCCTTCGCGGGGCCCACCCCTGGCACCGTCAGCAGGCGATGGGGATCCACTCTCTCGATTTCCGACAGGTCGCCGCAGAGGTTGATGACCTCGGCGGCGAGGTCGAGCGCGCTGGAGCCGCGGAAGCCGGACCCGAGCAGGAGTGCGAGCAGTTCGCGGTCGGCGAGCGCGGCGGCTCCCGATGACAGGAGCCGTTCGCGGGGCCGTTCGTGGGCGGGTAGGTCCTTGACGCGCACTCTCGGGTTGTATCAATTCTCACCGACAGATCGCCGGGCGCTGTGCCGTCAGCGAACCCGCCCGCAGTGCAGGTCACCGCGAGGTTGAATATATGTATGCAAATACTTATTTTGGGTGGAACAGCGTGGTTGGGGCGGGAACTTGCCCGGCAGGCCCTGGGCCGAGGTCATCAGGTGACGTGCCTGGCTCGCGGAGAGAGCGGTGAGGTCACCGACGGGGCGCGGCTGGTCGTGGCCGACCGGCGGGCGCCCGGGGCCTACGACGCGGTGGCCGGCCAGGACTGGGACGCCGTGCTGGAGGTTTCGTGGCAGCCCGGCTTCGTACGCGGGGCGCTAGAGGCGCTGGCCCCCAGAGCCGCGCACTGGACCTATGTCTCGTCCGTCAGCGTCTACGCCGACCACGGCCAGATCGGGGCGGACGAGTCCACCCCGCTGCATCCCGCCATCGACCAGGACGAGGTCGACTCTTCCCAGTACGGCCCGGCCAAGGTCGCCAGCGAGCAGGCCACGTCGGCGGCCGTCGGCGACCGCCTGCTGATCGCCCGCCCCGGCCTGATCGGTGGACCCGGTGACGCCAGCGGCCGCTCCGGCTACTGGGCGGCCAGGGCGGCCCGTGACCCGCACGGCCCGATGCTGGTCCCCGACACCCCCGACGCTCCCACGCAGGCGATCGACGCGCGGGATCTGTCCTCCTGGCTCCTCGACTCGGCCGAGCGGGGCCGCACCGGCACGTACGACGCGGTGGGCCCGATCGTCTCCTTCGCCGAGTGGATCTCGCTGTCCCGCTCCGTCGGCGGCCACACCGGACAGGTGGTCACGGCCGAGTCCTCCTGGCTCCTGGCGAACGAGGTGGCGGAGTACATGGGACCGGAGTCGCTGCCGATGTGGCTCGTGGAACCTGGCTGGGAGGGCTGGTCCGCCCGGCCGGGGAAGGCGGCCCTGGCCAACGGCCTCACTCACCGGCCCCGGGCGGACATGGTGGCCGACACGCTGGACTGGGAGCGTACTCAGGGGCTCGACCGTCCCAGGCGCGCCGGCCTGAGCGTGGAGCGGGAGAGCGACCTGCTCGCCGCGCTCGCTGGTTCACGGTGACTCGGCAGGCCTGACCGGACAGGCGCGGAGGTCGGGACCCCGTCCGTCGGCGCGGACGGCACCCGGCGGCCGTCCGCGCGGCGGATCCGCCTGCCTGAGGGGAGGGCGGCGTTCCGCAGCGCGACGGTCCCGTCGTTGCCGGAGGTCCGAGTGATCACACGGGCGAATCACACGGGCGAATCACACGGGCATGGTGTACACCACCTGGAAGCGATCACCCGGGATCACGATGTCGCTGGTCTCCACCGGTCGTTCGCCCGCCCAGTGGGTCCGCTCGACGTGCAGCACGTGCACCCCGCCCGGCAGGTCGAGCGCGTCCCGCTCGGCCGGGCGCGGCACCCGGGTGTGCACGCTCTCGACGATCTCGGTGATCTTCACGCCGTGGGCGGACATCCTGCTCGCCAGCGTGCGCCGCTCCTCCTCGGAGTGCGCGGCGAACTCGATCGGCTCGTAGGAGGTCGCGAGCTGCAGCGGTTTGCCGTCCCCCCGGAAGACGTACCGCGTGCGCGAGACCGTGACGGACTCGTCCACGCGCAACCGCCGGGCGATCTCCGGCCCCGCCTCGGCCCGCTCGCTGTGCCAGTCCCAGGTCACCCGGCGGCCCTGCGACTGCAGGTCGGCCGCGAAAGGGGACGGGTGTTCGAGGTGGCGCCAGCGGTGCAAGGGGGAGAGGTCGGGTCGTTCTCGTACGTAGTGACCGGATCCCACCCGGCCGATGATGAGTCCTTCGGCGGCGAGGACGCGCAGCGCGTGGCGCGCGGCCGTCTCGCCGACCTGGTATTTGCGGGTGAGTTGCGCCCGTGAGGGGATGGGCGCGCCCGGGAGGAGAGTTCCGTCGTTGATCTGCCGCCGAATGTCTTCGACGACGCGCAGGTAGACCGGATCGGAGGTGGCCACTAGTGCATCCCTGGGGTTCGTGTGAGGCGTTGCCCCATGTTGCCGTATTCGGCAGGTAACCGACCGTCATCGCCGAGTGTTGGAGTACCAACTTTGCGGTGGCGGAAAATTGTCCGCGAAAGGTTGTAACGCCGCCGTAAGGGTGTCCGATTCTCCGGTAGAGGCCGCCGATGTGTGTACCCCCGAGCACATATCGGCGGCCTCTGCCACGCCCACAGCGGGATAAACCCCCGCCCATGCTACGGCAAAGCCCCGCCCCACCCCTCCCCCCGACCAGTGCGAACGGCCTCCAGGGCGCTCCTCGCCCCACCTCCTCCCGCCGCCACGCCGCCCCCTGGGCCGGTTCCCGGCGCCCGGCCGGGCGGCGTTACACACGGACGCCGTCAGAGGGGTACCGCCTTGGAGGCCGTCGGCTGGAAGCGGCCGGGAGGCGTGGGCCGGGGCGGAGCCGTGACGGAGAACGGGGTGGAGCCGTAAGAGAACGGGGTGGGGCCGTGACAGAGAACAAGAGCCGTCGGCGGAGAGCGAAAGCGGCGCTGGGCTGTAACGATGGGGCAGAGCCAAGAGAAGGGACAATGTGGGGTGGCGTTGTCCTAGGGCTTTTGGAATACAGGTAGCGTTCGCACTATGGCATCGCCTACTGGAACCGACGACGCACCCTTCGGCCGCATGCTGACCGCCATGGTCACCCCGTTCGCCCACGACGGCACGGTCGACTACTCCGGCGTGCGCCGCCTCGCCGCCCACCTGGTCGACGAGCAGCGCAACGACGGCCTCATCGTCAGCGGAACCACCGGCGAGTCGCCCACCACCACCGACGAGGAGAAACGCCGGATCCTCGCCACCGTGCTCGAAACCGTGGGCGACCGCGCCACGGTGGTCGCCGGGGCGGGCACCAACGACACCCTCCACAGCGTCGAACTGGCCAGGGCCGCCGCGAGGGAGGGCGCGCACGGCCTGCTCGTCGTCACGCCGTACTACAACAAGCCCCCGCAGGAGGGGCTTTACCGGCATTTCGCCCAGGTGGCCGACGCCACCGCGCTGCCGGTCATGCTGTACGACATCCCGGGCCGCAGCGGCGTGCCGATCGCGACCGAGACGCTGATCCGGCTGGCCCAGCACGAGCAGATCGTCGCCGTCAAGGACGCCAAGGGCGACCTGTTCGCCGCCGGCCAGGTGATGCTCGCCACCGACCTCGCCTTCTACTCGGGCGACGACCTGCTCAACCTGCCCTGGCTGAGCGTCGGGGCGGCCGGGTTCGTGAGCGTGGTCGGCCACGTGGTCGGCGCCGAACTGGCCGAGATGATCCACCTGCACCGCGACGGGCGCCCGCAAGAGGCTTTGGAGATCCACCGCAGGCTGCTGCCCGTGGTCGACGGCATCATGCTGCGCGCCGGGGGCGCGATCATGGCGAAGGCCGCGCTCCGGCTGGCGGGCGTGCCCGCGGGGCCGGTGCGGCTGCCGCTGGTGGACGCCGACGAGCGGCAGCTCGCCGAACTGCGTACCTGCCTCGTGGCAGGCGGAGTGAAGTTGACAGACTCGTGAGAACGGGGAGGACAAGGAAGTTTTGCGAACACTAACGAACAGGGCGGGTGGCTCATGAGTCATCCGCATCCGGATCTCGCGCCGCCTCAGCCGCTGGCCGACGGCGGCCTGCGCATCGTCGCGCTGGGCGGCCTCGGCGAGATCGGCCGCAACATGGCCGTCTTCGAGTACGACGGGCGGCTGCTGATCGTCGACTGCGGGGTACTGTTCCCCGAGCCCGACCAGCCGGGCGTCGATCTGATCCTGCCCGACTTCGAGTACATCAGGGATCGCCTCGACGACGTCGAGGCGCTCATCCTGACGCACGGCCACGAGGACCACATCGGCGCCGTGCCGTACCTTCTGCGCGAGCGGCGCGACATCCCGCTCGTCGGGTCCAGGCTGACGCTGGCCTTCATCGAGGCCAAGCTCACCGAGCACCGCATCCAGCCGGCGAAGATCGAGGTGGTGGAGGGCCAGCGCGACCGCTTCGGCCCCTTCGAGTGCGAGTTCCTCGCCGTCAACCACTCGATCCCCGACGCGCTCGCGGTCGCCATCCGCACCCCGGCGGGGCTGGTGCTGCACACCGGCGACTTCAAGATGGACCAGTTGCCCAGCGACGGGCGGCTCACCGACCTCGGCGGCTTCGCCAGGCTCGGCGCCGAGGGCGTCGACCTGCTGATGTCCGACTCGACCAACGCCGAGGTGCCGGGCTTCGTCACCAGCGAACGCGAGATCGGCCCGGTCGTCGACGAGGTCATCCGCACCTCCGGCCAGCGGGTGATCGTGGCGAGCTTCGCCTCCCACGTGCACCGCGTGCAGCAGGTGATGGACGCCGCGGCGAAGTACGGCCGCAAGGTGGCGCTGGTCGGCCGCTCGATGCTGCGCAACATGGGCATCGCCCGCGACCTCGGCTACCTGAACGTGCCCCCCGACCTCATCGTCGACTCCCGCGACATCGAGGAGTGGCCGCCGGAGGACGTCGTGCTCATCTGCACCGGCTCCCAGGGCGAGCCGATGGCGGCGCTGTCGCGGATGGCCAACCGCGACCACCCGATCCGCATCGCGGAGGGCGACACGGTGCTGCTGGCCAGTTCGCTGGTACCGGGCAACGAGACCGCCGTCAACAAGGTGATCAACGGGCTGACCCGGTGGGGCGCCCGGGTGGTGCACAAGGGCAACGCCAAGGTGCACGTCTCCGGCCACGCCGCCGCCGGTGAGCTGCTGTACGTGCTCAACCTGACCCGGCCGTCCAACTTCATGCCGGTCCACGGCGAGTGGCGGCACCTGCGGGCGCACGCCAGGCTGGCCTCGCTCACGGGCGTCCCCGACGACCACATCGTGATCGCCGAGGACGGCGTCGTCGTCGACCTGGTCGACGGCCGCGCCCAGATCGCCGGCGCCGTGCACGCCGGGTACGTGTACGTGGACGGCACCTCCGTCGGCGAGATCACCGACACCTCGCTGAAGGACCGCCGCATCCTCGGCGACGAGGGCTTCATCTCCGTCGTGGTGGTGGTCGACTCGCAGACCGGCAAGCTGACGGCCGGTCCCGAGATCCACGCGCGCGGCTCCGGCATCGATCCGGCGCAGTTCGAGCAGTTCATCCCGCAGATCGAGCGCGCCCTGGAGGCCAAGGCGGCCGACGGGGTCGTGGACATGCAGGAGATCCGCCGGGTGGTCCGGCGCACGGTGGGGCGCTGGGTGAGCGACACCTACCGCCGCCGGCCGATGATCATCCCGGTCATCGTGGAGGTCTGACCGTGAGGGGTACGGCCGGGCGGCCGTACCCCTCACGCGTCCCTGCGGCGCAGCAGCCACGCCCCCGCGAGCAGCGGCACCACCGCGTACGCGGCCAGCACCAGCGCCGCCACGACCGGCGGCAGTATGTCGCCGAACACGGAGTTCTCCAGGCTGGCGCCGGAGATCTGCCGGGGCAGCGCCGCGATCATCACCGAGTTGACCCGCTCGTTCCAGGGTGCGGGCAACTGGTTGAACAGCATCGGCAGCACGTACACGAGCCCGGCGAGCACCGCCACGGCCGCGCCCGTCCTGCGCAGCACCGCGCCGAGCCCCAGCCCGAGCAGCGCGTACACCATCACGGACAGGCCGGTGACGGCCAGCGTCGGCCAGCGCTCGGCGAACGTGGCGACGGGGTAGCGGCCGTCGAGCATCAGGTGCACGAGGAAGAACGTCCCGAACACCGTCACCACGCCGACGGCCAGCCCGAGCGCCGCCACCACGACGGCCTTCGCCGTGAGCACCGGCAGGCGTCTGGGCACCAGGGTCAGGCTGGTGCGCAGCACCCGGTCGGAGACCCAGGTGAGCACACCGAGGATGCCCATGCTGAGCTGCGGCAGCATGACCACGACCTCCTCCACCTCGGCGATGCTGGCACTGCGCCGCATCGACGGGGTGGCCGTGTCGTACATGGCGATGGCCGACCAGGCGATGAGGGCGCCGACGGCCAGGGCGGCGAGTCCGGCGCCGATGCTCACGTAGCCGGACCTGATCGAGCGGATCTTCACCCACTCCGAGGCCAGCACGCTCATACGTCCCTCCTCCGCATCAGGTGGTGGCCGGCCGCGAGCGGGATCACGGCGTAGGCGAGCAGGGCGAGCACCGCCGCCCACGGCGGCAGTGTGCCGTCGCCGCCGACGGCCGAGGTCAGGTCCCGGATCAGGACGGCCGACAGCCGCTCGTTCCACGGCTCCGGCAGATAGGCGGCGATGCCGGGCAGCACGAACAGCAGCCCGGCGACCGTGACGATGCCGCCCGCCGTCGAGCGGGTGGCCAGGCCGAGGCCGAGCCCGGCCAGCGCCAGCACCGCGACCGACAGCACCGGGCCGGCGACGGTGTGCAGGCCGTCGCTGCGGTAGTCGACCAGGCCGTCACCGGCGAGGACCCGGCCCACCGTGTACGTGGCCAGGATCACCACCGTGCCGGTCGCCAGCGTCACGCCGCCGACGGCGACGGCCTTGGCCAGCACCAGCCGTCCGCGGCTCGGGACCGCAGCCAGGGTGCTCCTGATCTGGCCGCCGGCGTACTCGGGGGTGATCGCCAGTACGCCCAGGACGGCCATGCTGATCTGCACCAGCGGCAGGAATCCCAGTTCCGGCGCCATCGCGCTGACCGCGCGGCCCCGGTCTTCGGCGACGTCCGCGACGTACAGCGTCCAGACCAGGCCGAGGACGATCGTCAGCGTCGCCACGCCGACCGCCTGGGCGGTGGCGGGCACCGAGCGCATCTTCACCCACTCGGCCGACAGCGCCGCCCTCACCGGTTGGCTCCGTACTCAAGGCTTGCGGCGGTGAGCTCCAGGTAGGCCTCCTCCAGAGAGGGGTAGCGCTCGGTCAGCTCGCTCACGGTGGCCTGGACGACCAGCCGCCCCCTGCCGACGATCACGATGTGGTCGGCGGTGAGCGCCATCTCGCTCATCAGGTGGCTCGACAGCAGGATCGTCCGGCCCTCGCCCGCGAGGCCGCGCATCAGGTGCCTGATCCAGCGCACGCCGTCCGGGTCGAGGCCGTTGACCGGCTCGTCGAACATCAGCACGCCGGGGTCGCCGAGCAGCGCGGCGGCGATGCCGAGGCGCTGCTTCATGCCGAGCGAGAATCCGCCCGCCTTCCTGCGCGCCACCCCCGCGAGCCCCACCTGCTCCAGCACCTCGGCGACGCGCGTCTCCGGCAGGTCGTTGCTGAGCGCCAGGGCCAGCAGGTGGTTGTAGGCGCTGCGGCCCAGGTGGACGGCGCCCGCGTCCAGCAGTGCGCCCACCCGGGTCAGCGGGCGCGGCAGGTCCACGTACCTGCCGCCGTCGACCAGTGCCTCGCCCGAGGTGGGCGTGTCCAGGCCGAGCACCATGCGCATGGTCGTGGACTTGCCCGCGCCGTTGGGGCCGAGGAATCCCGTCACCCGGCCGGGCTCCACCCGGAAGGACAGGTCGTCGACGGCGAGCGTGTCGCCGTAGCGCTTGGTGAGGTTTCTGAGCTCGATCACGCCTCCAGGCTGGGCCCTCGGCCCGGTCCCGCACATCGGGCCAGGCTCCGTCAGACCCAGGTATGACGCGGCCCGCCCGGCGGGCCGGGTACCGTCTGCGGGTGGACCTGTTCGCCAAGCGGCTCGGCCGCGCCCAGCTCGTCGGGCTCGACTGCCTGGCCGCATGGGCGTTCGTCCTGGTCTACCTGAGCGAGGCCGGTCTCACCCGGGCGGGCTGGGTGCTCGCGCTGGCCGCGCCGCTGGCCGTACGCCGCCGGTGGCCGCGCACGGTGTTCGCGGCGACCTTCGCCGTCGCCTGCGTGCTCACCTGGGGCGGGGTCGTCACCGGCGCGTTCGGCGCCCCCGCGTACGCGATCTACCTGGTGGCGGTGGCCTCGAAGCGGCGGGTGCGCGTCGACTACGTCGTGATGGGCGTGCTGATCGCGGTGCTGTTCGTCAGCATGTTCGGCGTCTCGGCGCCCGTGGTCCGCCAGGCCGACGGCGCCGTCATGATGGGCCTGGCGGCCGTCATGTGCTCCTACGTCATCGGGCTCGTGGTGCGCGAGCGGCGGGCCTTCGCCGCCCGCGACGCCGAGCGGCTGGCCCAGCAGGCCGTCGCGGAGGAGCGGTTGCGCATCGCCCGCGAGCTCCACGATGTGGTCGCCCACAGCGTCGGGCTGATCGCGGTCAAGGCGAGCGTGGCCAACCACGTGATCGCCAGCAGGCCGCAGGAGGCCCGCGACGCGCTCAGCGTGATCGAGGACGCCAGCCGCGACGCGATGACCGAGATGCGGCAACTGCTCGGCGTGCTGCGTTCGGCCGAGGCGCCCGACCTCGGCCCGGCGCCCGGCCTCGACGGCCTCGCCGAACTCGCCGAACGGGCCAGGCTCGGCGGCGTCGAGGTGCGGCTCCGGGTCGGCGACCTCGGCCGGGTCCCGCCCGGCGTCGGGCTGTCGGTCTACCGCATCGTCCAGGAGGCGCTCACGAACGTGGTCAAGCACGCCGCCCCGGCCGCGTCGCAGGTGACGGTCGAGGACGACGGCGGGTGCGTGCGCGTCGAGGTGCTCGACGACGGCCCCGGCCGCCGCAGCCTGCCCGGCACCGGCACCGGGCACGGGCTGATCGGGATGAGGGAGCGGGTCATGATGTACGGCGGCACCTTCGAGGCCGGGCCGGGCCCCCGGGGCTTCCGGGTGGCGGCGGTCCTGCCGTACGGGGGGTCGCCGTGATCAGGGTGCTCATCGCCGACGACCAGGCGCTGTTGCGGGGCAGCTTCCGGGTGCTCGTCGAGTCCGAACCCGACCTGGCCGTCGTCGCCGAGGCCGAGGACGGCGCGCAGGCCGTCGCCCTCACCAGGAGCGAGCGCCCCGACGTGGTGCTCATGGACGTGCGGATGCCGGGCATGGACGGCATCGAGGCCACCCGCCGCATCGGCGGCGACGCCCGGGTGCTCATCGTGACCATGTTCGACCTCGACGCCTACGTCTACTCCGCGTTGCGCGCGGGGGCCAGCGGCTTCCTGCTCAAGGACACCCGCCCCGGCGACCTGCTGGCGGCGATCCGGGTGGTGGCGGCGGGGGAGGCGCTGCTGGCGCCCACGGTGACGCGGCGGCTGATCGAGGAGTTCGCCCGCACGCCCTCGGCCCCGGTGGTGCGCGGGCTGGAGGGCGTCACCGGCCGCGAACGCGAGGTGCTCACCCTCATCGCCCGGGGCCTGTCCAACGCCGAACTCGCCGCCCACCTGCATCTCAGCCTGGCGACCGTCAAGACGCACATCGGGCGGCTGCTCACCAAACTGGGCGCCCGCGACCGCGCCCAGCTCGTCATCGCCGCCTACGAGGCGGGGCTGGTGCGCCCTTCGTGAGGTGTCAGCACACCTCGGCCAGCCAGCGGGTGTGGGTGAAGCCGTCGAACGGGGTGGCGCCGTCGGCCACGGCGCGCATCAGCATGCGGGCGGTCTCCTCCGCCATGGTGACCACGTCCGGCGGGTAGCCGTAGCGGTGCTGGTGCTCGGAGAACTCGTCCACGTCGTCCAGGTAGACCTCGCCGGTCTGCCGCTTCACCACGTCCAGGTCGAGGTCGACCATGCTCACCTCGTCGTCCTGCCATTCGGGGACCGTGGTGACGTCCACGTAGAGGGCGGAGGAGTGCTCCTCGGTGTTGAACAGCGCCACCCACCAGGCTTCGCGCGGGAAGAGCATCACGAACGGCGTGGGCCAGGTCACGGGCGGACCGTCACCCTTGGCGCCCTCGGCTCCGGCGTGGCACCCGGCCCAGACGCCGTGCTCGTCCTCACCCAGCAGCAGGGCCTCGTGGTGCCAGTGCAGCGAACCGTCGTACTTCCTGAAAACAACGCGCATGCTTCTCTCTCCGCCGGTTCTCTCCGTCACGGGCGATCCAGCTCTTTTACGGCAAAGCCCCACGAACCGCCGCCCACCGCACCACCTTACGGCCTCTCCGTGCGCTCCTCGCGGGTCGTGCTTGTCACCGGAACGCCGTGACGGCCGGGGATCGCGCGGCGAGGAGCGTATTCCTGGAGGCCCTCGGCGGGGGTCGGCGGGTGGCGGGTGGAGCGGCTGTGCCGTACGAGATCAGGAGAGTGCCGCCCGGAGGGCGGCCAGCCGGGACGGGCCTGCCAGGCCCGCGTGGTACAGGTGGAACTCCGAGGCCCCCGCCCGCCGGTAGGCGGCGAGATGGCCCGCGAGCACCTCGGCGTCGGCCGGACGCGGCGGCAGGACCAGCACGTACGCTCCCACCCGCTGCCCCGGCCCGGCCATCGCGCCCAGTTCGCGCAGCCGGGCGGTGTCCGCCGCCGGATCGCCCCAGCAGTTGCCCACCAGCACGTCCGCGCCCGGCTCCCCGGACGGCAGCGCGGCGAACGCCCCCGCCGCCCACGGGCTCGGGTTGGCGTGCAGTGTGATCGGCGTGCCCGGCGCCACCGACCGCGCCACGGCCACCAGTCGGGCGCGCAGCCGCGCCGACAGCCCGACCCGCGCGGCCCGCACCTCGTCGGCGGCCGCCCCGAGCGCCTCCTCGACACTGCCGACGGCCGGGTCCGGCCGGTCGACGGCGGCGCGGACCAGGTCCCGGACCCCCGCCGGATAGCCGCCCGCGCAGGCCACGCAGAAGCACAGCGACAGCAGGTCGGCCAGGTGCCCGTTCCAGTCGGCGCCCGAGGTCTTCTCATGGCTGTGCTGGTGGCCGAAGCCCATCGGCCCGCACGCCTCCAGGATGATCCCGTCCGGCTCGCCGACGGTGAGGATCTCGCGCACCACGCGCTCGCAGTAATCGACGACGTCGGGCCGCGCCGGGCACAGCGCGTGCGTGTACGGGTCGCCGAACGCGTTGCGCACGACCAGCTCCTGGTGGGCGGCGCCGAGGTGAGAGTTGTGCGTGAGCACCGTCCAGGCCAGCACCTTCAGCCCCGCCGCCGTGAGCGCGTCGCGGGCGCGCAGGTAGGCGTCGGGCGCCGTCCACGACGGAGAGGCGGGCACCAGGGCGCCCCACGCCTCGGGCCGGACCGGCAGGTAGAAGGCCGAGTGGGCGACGTCGAGCACCCGGTGGCCCGGATGGTACGGCGTGGCCGCCCGCGTCGAGTGGTAGGAGGCCGCCAGCGCGACCGCCTCGACGCCGAGCCCGGCCAGGCGCTCGGGCGCGGCCGGGTCGCCGACGACGTCCCAGGGGTAGGCGTAGGCGATGTTCACCAGTGGGCCCTTCTCACGGTGAAGTCCGGCTGGAAGCGCCGCATGTACCCGAGGTCGTCGCGGGCGGTGAGACCGCAGGCCAGGTACTGCTCGTGCATGGCGGCCAGCGCGTCCCTGTCCAGTTCGACCCCGAGCCCCGGACCCGGCGGCACGGGCACGGCGCCGTCCACGAAGCGCAGCGCGCCCGGCTTGACGACGTCCTGGCCGTCCTGCCACGGGGTGTGGGTGTCGCAGGCGTAGGTGAGGTTCGGGGTGGCGGCGGCCAGATGGGTCATGGCGGCCAGGCTGATGCCGAGGTGGGAGTTGGAGTGCATGGACAGCTCCAGCCCGAACGTCCCGCACAGCGCCGCGACCTGCGCCGAGCGGGCGAGGCCGCCCCAGTAGTGGTGGTCGAGCAGCAGCACCTGGATCGCCTCCTGCGCGAGCGCCTGCGGCAGGTGCTCGGGGGTGACGACGCACATGTTGGTCGCCAGTCGCGCGCCGCTCTCGCGGGCGACCCGCGCCATGCCGGAGATCTCGGGCGCCGGGTCCTCCAGGTACTGGAGCACGCCGTCGAGTTCGCGGGCGACGCGGACCGAGGTCGCGACGGTCCAGGCGGTGTTGGGGTCCAGCCGCAGCGGCACGCCGGGGAAGGCCGCGTGCAGCGCCCTGATCGCGGCGATCTCCCGGTCGGGCGGGAAGACGCCGCCCTTGAGCTTGATGGAGCGGAAGCCGTACTCCTCGATCAGCAGGGCGGCCTGGGCGACCAGGCCGTCCGGGTCGAGGGCGGTGCCGAAGCGGTCCGGCTCGGCGTCCGGATGGCCGGCCCACTTGTAGAACAGATAGGCGCTGTACGGCACGGCGTCGCGCACCCGCCCGCCCAGCAGATCACAGACGGGGACGTTTGCCGCTTTGCCCCGGATGTCCAGTGCGGCCACCTCGAAGGGGGAGAAGACCCGGTCGACGCTCTTCTCCTTGGAGGAGGCCCCGGTCAGGCCGTGCAGGTCGCCGACGACGTCGCCGACGATCGCGCTGATCCGCGCGTACATCTCGTGGGTGTGGTGCACGTCCAGGCCCACCAGCGCCTTCGCGCACTCGCGGACCTTGTCCAGGTGGGCCAGGTCGCCGTAGGTCTCGCCGAGGCCGCTGTGTCCGTCGTCGGTGACCACCTCGACGACGGTGCGCAGCGCCCAGGGCTCGTGCACTCCTGCGGCGTTCAGCAGCGGCGGGTCCCGGAAGGCGACGGGCGTGACACGGATCTCCTGAATGACCATAGAACCGCCGTCCATATATGTGAACAATCGCCAGGTTTGTGGACAGGTGCGGCAACTGTAAGAATCGCTCTTCGAGGGTGTCAAGCGACAGGAGCATCGATGATCTACGGACACGACCCGAGGACCGGCCGGCCCGCAGGCGAGCCGCAGCCGGAGACGGACGCGGACGGCGTCGACGCGGTCGTCACCGCCTCGGCCCGGGCGGGCGCCGCCTGGCGCGAGCTCCCCGCCCCCGAACGGGCCCGCGTCCTCGACGCCGTCGCCGACGCCCTGCTCGCCCGCGCCGACGACCTGTGGGCCGTCGCCGACCGGGAGACCGCGCTCGGCGAGGCCCGGCTGCGCGGGGAGGTCGCTCGCTCGGCCGGGCAGTTCCGCCTGTTCGCCCGGGTACTGCGCGACGGCGGCTACGCCCAGGCGATCATCGATCACGCCGACCCCTCCCTCACGCCGCCCCGGCCCGACGTCCGCCGCGTGCGGCGCGCCAAGCCCGGCGTCGTCGCCGTCTTCGCGGCCAGCAACTTCCCGTTCGCCTTCTCCGTACCCGGCGGCGACACCGCCTCCGCGCTGGCGGCGGGCTGCCCCGTCGTCGTCAAGGCCCACCCCGCCCACCCCGTCACCTCGGAACTCGCCGCCGACGCGGTCAGATCGGCGCTGCCGGACCCCGCCCTGCTCGGCCTCGTCCACGGATTCGACGCCGGTGCCGCCCTCGTCGGGCACCCGCGCGTCGTGGCCGCCGGATTCACCGGCTCGGTGTCGGGCGGGCGGGCCGTACAGGAGCTGATCGGGCGGCGTGAGACGCCCATCCCGTTCTACGGCGAACTCGGCAGCGTCAACCCGGTCGTCGTCCTGCCGTCGGCGGGAGACGTCTCGGCGGGCTTCGCCGCCTCGCTCACGCTCGGCGTCGGCCAGTTCTGCACCAACCCCGGGCTGCTGTTCGTCCCCGACGACCCCGCCCGGCTCGCCGCCATCGCCGAGGCCGTCTCGGGTACGGCCGGCGGCCCCATGCTGGCCGAGCGCATCAGGGACGGCTACCTCGCCGGCGTCGAGCGCCTCGGCGAGCTCACCCTGCTGGCCGAGGGCGCCGCCGGCGAGGGGGAGTGGGCCGTCGCCCCCAAGGTCTTCGTCACCGACCTCGCCTCCTTCGCCGACAAGCTGCCGCGCGTTGCGGAGGAGTGCTTCGGCCCCGCCTCCGTCGTCGTCACCTACCGCGATCCCGCCGACCTGCCCGCCGTGCTCGACTCCCTGGAGGGCTCGCTGACCGCGACCGTCCACGCCGGGGACCCCGCCGAGGCCGCGTCCGTCGCCGACGTCCTCGGCCGCAAGGCCGGGCGCCTCATCTGGAACGGCTGGCCCACCGGGGTCGCCGTCTGCTGGGCCATGCACCACGGCGGGCCCTGGCCCGCCTCGACGGCGCCCGCCCACACCTCCGTCGGCGCCACCGCGATCGACCGGTGGCTGGCGCCGACCGCCTACCAGGACTGGCCGGACGAACTGCTGCCCGAGGAACTGCGTGAGGCCAACCCCCTCGGCATCCCGCGCCGGGTGGACGGCGCCCATTAGGGGGCGGCGATCTCGCGTCCGGCCGTGATGATGCGTTCCAGCTCGGCCACATGCTCCGGGCCGGGGTCCAGGAGCGGGGCGCGGACGCCGCCGACGTCGAGGCCGCTGAGCCGTACCCCCGCCTTGACCAGCGAGACGGCGTAACCGGGCTGGAGGTCGCGCAGCCGCACGAGCGGCAGGTAGAAGTGGGTCAGCAACGCCTGCGTGAGCGTGTCGTCCCCGCTCGTGACCGCCTTGTAGAAGGCGAGCGCGATCTCCGGCGCGAACGCGAACACCGCGCTGGAGTACAGGTTGACCCCGAGCCCCCGGTAGGCGGGGACGGTCAGCTCGGCCGTGGGCAGCCCGTTGAAGAAGGCGAACTCGCGGTCGGTCGCCTGCCGTACCGTGAGGATGATCCGCTGGAGCAGGTCGAGGTCGCCGAGCCCGTCCTTGAAGCCGGTGACGTTCGGCACCTCGACCAGCCGGGCGACGGCCTCGGGCGTGAAGCGGGCGGTGCCGCGCTGGTAGACGACGACCGGCAGGTCGGTCTCCTCGGCGAGTTCGCGCACGTAGCCGACCAGGCCGTCGATCGGCGAGGACACCAGGTACGGCGGGAACACCAGCAGCCCGTCCGCCCCCTCCTCGGCGGCCACCCTGGCGTGGGCGCGGGCCTGCACGCCGCCCGCGCCGGAGAAGACGGGAACCCGGCCCGCCGTGGCCGCGACGCTCGCCCTGACGACCTGCCGGTAGTCGTCGAGGCCCAGCGCGTTGAACTCGCCCGTGCCGCACGCGGTGAACACTCCTCCCGCCCCGGCCGCGACGCCGCGCCCGACGTGTTCGGCGAGCACCGCCTCCGCCACGGTGCCGTCGGCGGCGAACGGGGTCACCGGAAAGAAGAGGACACCATCAAGACGCATGAACGATCCTTTCTAGCGGATGCCCTCCCTGCGCAGGGTGGCAGCCAGTTTGCGGGTGTGTCGGGTCACCGCCTCGGTGGCCTTCATGACCTCGTCGTCGTCCACCTGGACGGACATCGAGCAGCTGATGGCGTCGGTCGCGGGGATGCGGTAGTCGACCGCGACCGCGACGCACTGCACCTGGGCGGTGCCCTGCTGGCGTTCGAGCGCCCATCCGCGGGTGCGGACCTGGTCCAGCTCCTTGTCGAGCTTCGCGTGGTCGGTCAGCGTGTACGGCGTGTACCGGACGAGCTCGTCCGGCAGCAGCTCCATGACCTCGTCGGAGGTGAGCTGGGCGAGCAGCGCCTGGCCGAGCGCGGTGACGTGGGCGGGCAGCCTGCGGCCCACGCGGGGGATCACGTGGTGGGCCCAGCGCGCCTCCCTGGTGGCGAGGTAGAGGACGTGCGCGCCGTCGCGCCGCGCGAAGTGCACGGTGTGGCCGATCTCGTCGCGCAGGTCCTCCAGCGTCTCCAGCGCCCACGGCAACGCCTGGTCCTTGTCCAGGTAGGCCGTACCGGTCAGCAGGGCGTGGGGGCCGATGCCGAAGGCGGACCTGGCGTTGTCGGTCTCCACCCACTTGAGTTCGACCAGGGTGCGCATGAGCGCGTGCAGGCTGCTGCGGGGGAAGCCGGTCTGCCGCTGCAACTCGGACAGCGAGAGGCGCTCCTGGGAGGCGGCCAGCGTCTCCAGGATGCGCACCGTCCGCTCGGCTGACTTGACCATCGAGGACTCCATGGGATCCAGAATATTGGATGGCGTTCATGTACATGGACACCTAGCCCTTGACGGCGCCGCTGGTCAGGCCGCGCATGAACTGCTTCTGGAACGCCAGGAACGCGATGATCGACGGCAGCAGCGCGAGCAGTGACGCGGCGAGCAGCACGCCGATGCCGACCTCCTCGTCGGAGCGCAACGAGCGCAACGCGATCGGCAGCGTCCACTGGTCGGAGTCGGTCGCCACGATCAGCGGCAGCACGTACTGATCCCAGATCATCGTGAAGCCGAACACCCCGATCACCCCGATCGCCGGACGGCACAGCGGCAGGATGACGGTGAAGAAGGTGCGCAGCTCGCCCGCGCCGTCGATCCTGGCGGCCTCCTCCAGCTCGACCGGGACCTCCTTCATGAACTCCGTCATCACCAGGATCGAGAAGCCCCAGGCCCCGATCGGCAGGATCATGCCCGCGTACGTCCCGATCAGCCGGGTGCCGAGCACCGGCAGCTCGCCCAGCACCGCCGACAGCGGCAGCACGATGACCTCCTCCGGGATCATCATCGTGACCAGCATGAGCAGCAGCACGGACGTCAGGCCCCGAAACCTCTTGCGGGCCAGCGCGTAGGCGGCGAAGACGCTCACCAGCATCTGCAGCAGCAGCCCGAGGCCGACCACCACGAAGGAGTTCAGCAGGTAGAGGAAGACCTTGCGGTTGCCCGCCTGGATGAAGTTGTCGAGCGAGAAGCTGTCCGGCAGCGAGAAACGCGTCGGGTCCGGCACCGCGCCGAAGGCGTTGATCAGCAGGCCGACCAGCGGCCCGAGGAACACCACGACGATCGCCGTGTACAGGAGCGTCTTGAGCGCGACGGCCAGCGGCCCCTTCTTGCTCTCCAGCCCGAGCGTCGTGTCGAACCTCATCGCGCCTGCCTCCTCCGGAGCGCCTGGACGAGCACCGTGAGCACCAGCGTCGCCAGGAACAGCAGGACGGAGGCGGCCGAGGCGAGCCCGAAGCGGTTGTTCTGCAGCCCCTCCTTGTAGATCAGCGTCATCAGGACCTCGGAGGAGCCGTTCGGGCCGCCGTTCGTGAGCACGTACACCTCGACGAAGACCCGCAGCCCCCTGATGGCCGCCAGCGTGAACAGGATCCAGAACACCGGCCGCAGCGCCGGGAGCGTGACCCGCCGGAAGCGCTGCCAGACGGTCGCGCCGTCCACGGCCGAGGCCTCGTACAGGGTGCGGTCCACGCCGACCAGCCCGGCGACGAAGATCATCATGTCGTACGGCGCGCCGCGCCAGATCATCATGCCCATGATCGACCACAGCGAGCTGTCCTCGCTGGACAGGAACGACATCGGCCCCAGCCCCAGCCACCCGGCGACGGAGTTGAACAGGCCGTCCGGACCCGGGTGGTACATGATGCGCCAGACCTCGGCCACCGCCGCGATCGTCGTCACGACCGGCAGGAACGCGGCCGTCCGCACGAACCACAGGTGCTTGGCGGGCCCTTCGACCAGCAGCGCCAGGACCAGGCCGAGCACGATGGAGCCGACCGTGGTGAGCAGGGCCAGCACGGCGCTGTGCCACATCGCCGAGGTGAAGGCGCCGTCGGTGAGGGCCGTCCGGTAGTTGTCCAGCCCCACCCACCGGTTGCCGAGGAAGGGGCGGACCTCGAAGAAGCTGTCCCGCATCATGATGAAGATCGGGATGAACTTGAAGTACAGGAACAGCAGCAGCGCGGGCGCCAGGAACAGCCAGGGGACCAGCGCGCCGCGCCGCCGGGCCGTCATGTCCCGGAGGTGCGGCGCGCTCTTCGCGCGCGGGGGCGACAGGGTGCCGGTCATGACGCTTTCTGGGTCGTCAGTTCCGCGGCGAAGACGGTGTTCAACTCCTCCATGGACGCTTTGACGTCCTTGGAGCAGTCGGCCCATGCGGCGTTGATCGCGTCGGCGGCCTTCTGCCTGAACGGTGTCCAGTCCGGCACCGGCGGTGTGTAGACGGCGTTCGGGTAGGCGTCGGCGAAGACCTTCCAGCGGGCGTCCTTGCGCTCGGCGCCCATGTCCACCTCCGTGTTGACCGGGAGGCGGACGATCGGGCCCTCGGCGTCGCCGTTCATGCCGATTCGCTGGCCGGCGGCGGAGATCGCGTACTCGGCGAACTTCTGCTGGCCGGTCTCCATCCGGGAGCCGGCCATCAGGTAGACGTTCTCGCCCTCGCCGAGGGTGCCGGGGCCGCCGGAGGGGCCCTTCGGCACCTGGATGACCTCGATCTTGTCGTCGCCCACGCTCTTCACGAACCGGGCCAGCACGTACGGCCCGACCAGGTAGATGCCGCCCTGGCCCTTCTCGAAGACGGTGTGCGTGACGGTCGTGTCGTTGCTGACCGCGCCCGGGTTGACGGTCTTGGCGGTGCAGAACTGGTCCTGCATCCACTTGACCGCCTCGACCGTCTTCGGGTCGGTGACCGATGGGGTGAACCTGCCGCCGCCCTCGGCCTTGAGGAAGTCGCCGCCGTTGGCATACACGAGCGAGGAGACGTACCAGGAGGCGTAGCCGCGCTTGGTGCCCGCCGGGGCGACGAAGCCGTAGGTGTCGGCGGTGCCGTTGCCGTCCGGGTCCTTCTCGGTGAACGCCTTGGCCAGTGCGGCCAGTTCGTCCCAGTTCTTGGGGGGCGCCAGCTTGAGCCTCTCGCGCCAGTCCTTGCGGACGATCAGCGCGAACGCCTGGGCGGACAACGGTGCCGCGTAGTACTTGCCGTCTCCGGCCTGGGCGGCCTTCCAGGCGAGGCCGGAGACCTTGTCCTGGCCCGCGAGCTTCGTCCTGTCCACCTCGCGCAGCCAGCCCTGGTGCTGCATGTTGCCGAGGCGTGCGGTGTCGTTGACGACCACGTCGGGCAGGTCCTTGGCCTGGGCCTGTTGCTGGAGCTTGGTCTCGAAGTCGTCGAAGAGGGCGACGAGCTTGGTCTTGACGCCGCTCGCCTTCTCGAACTCCGCCACGAACTTCTGGGCCGTCTTGTGCGAGGGGGAGTTGGGGACCTGCCGGATCCAGATCTCCAGGGCGCCGCCGCTCCCCTCACCGGAGCTTGACCCACAACCCGCCGTCGTCACGGCCAGAGCCATGGCAACGCAGGCCCCGATCAGGTTGCGTGACATCAGACCGCCTCCTGTTCACATATGTGGATGACTAATCTGAATATGGAACTCGTCCAAATGAACGTAACTACGTGCCTGATCGTTGGTCAACATTCAAGGATGTGAATTTCGACCAGACTTGTGTACAACGGAGCGCATGCGCATCCTGATGACCGGTGCCGCCGGCAAGGTCGGCACCCTGCTGCGGCCCCGCCTCGCCCGCGAGGGCCGTGCCCTCCGCCTGTCCGACCTGCGCCGGCCGGAAGGGGCGCTCGCACCCGGCGAGGAGTTCGCCGCCGCCGACCTGACCGACGCGGACTCGACGGCGGCGGCGATGAAGGACGTGGACGCCGTCCTCCACCTCGGCGGACAGAGCCGCGAGCACCCGTGGGAGCACATCGTGGCCCACAACATCACCGGCACCCAGGTGCTGCTGGAGGCGGCGCGGCGGGAGGGGACCGGGCACGTGGTGCTGATGGGCAGCCACCACGCGGCCGGGTTCCACACGCGTCCCGCCGACGGCTCGGTCCTGGAGGACTACGCCTTCCCCCGGCCGGACACGTTCTACGGGGTGAGCAAGGTGGCGATGGAGGCGCTGGGGAGCCTCTACCACGACAGGTACGGCATGAACGTCACCGTCGTCCGGCTGGGGACGTGCAACGACGGCTCCGGCGACACGCGCGGACTGGCGACCTGGATCTCGCCGGACGACCTGGCCCGGCTGGTGGAGGCGAGTCTGACGGCGCCCGGCTACCACGTGGTGTGGGGCGTGTCGGACAACACCCGCCGATGGTGGTCGCTGGAGGAGGCGGCGGCGATCGGGTACGAGTCGCGGGACGACTCGGAGGCGCACGCCGGGCCGGTGCTCGCCGCCCAGGGCGAACCCGACCTGACCGACCCGGTGCACGACCGGGTCGGCGGCATGTTCACCATCAGGCCGGTGGGCGAACCCTGGTGAGCGCCGTCGAGGGCCAGGAGATCTTCCGGACGGTCGGGATCAGGCCCGGCCGGAGTCGGGTGGGGGCCAGGTCAGGCCGAGGCCGGGGGTGCCCGTGGCGGTCAGGCGGCCGTCGGCGATCGCGATCGGGTACGGCGCCGCCACCACCCCCAGCGCCGCGAACGAGGCGTCCTCCACCTCCTCCACCATGCACGGCAACGGCAGCGACAGCGCCACCTGCCCGGACAACTCCGGCAGCAGGTGCGGGAACGTGGGCACGTCATACCCCCTGGCCAACTCGGCGATCCGCATCAGCGGCGTGATCCCGCCCACCCGGACCACGTTCGGCTGCACGACGTCGCACGCCCCGGACGCCAGCAGCCGCCGGAAGTCGTGGAGCGTGTACGCGCTCTCACCGACCGCGATCGGCACGTCCACGCACTCGCGCAGCCGTACGTGTGCCTCCACGTCGTCGGCGGGCAGCGGCTCCTCCACCCAGTACAGCCCGAACTCCGCCAGTGCCGCGACGGCCCGCCGCGCCCGGGGCAGGTCCCACCGCTGGTTGGCGTCCACCATGAGCAGCGTGTCCGGCCCGATCACCTCGCGGACGGCGGCCACCCGGCGGACGTCCTCGGCGAGTGACGGCTTACCCACCTTGACCTTGACCCCCGGATAGCCCGCCCGCCTCCACCGTCGGGCCTGCGCCACGAGGTCGTCGAAGGCGTAGTGGAGGTTGACGCCGCTGCCGTACACGGGCACGCTCTCGCGCCGCCGTCCGAGCACGTCGGGCAGCGGCGCGGTGCCGCACCGCAGGTCCCACAGCGCGAGATCGACGCCCGCCATCGCGATCGTGGTGAGCCCGCCGCCGCCGGCCTCGCGCAGGTGCCGCCACAGCAGGTCCCACAGCACCTCGGGGTGCGGGTCGCGGCCGACGACGAAGTCGCGGACGTCGTGCGCGAGCAGCGCTCGTACGGCCTGCGCGCCGATCTGCGGCGTCCAGGACAGGCCGGTGCCGACGCGTCCGTCCGACAGACGGAGGTCCACCCGCAGGACGTGGTTGTCGGGCACGTCCGGCCCCCATGGCCGGGGCAGCGGGACGCGCAGCGGCGTGACGACCAGGTCGGCGATCACGGGCTTCGAGGTCACGGGTTCAGCTCCGTCCGCCAGCTGCGGGAGGCGCGCCAGCCCAGCAGCCTGGCCGCCTTCTCGCAGGAGAACACCGGGCCGGTGAGTCCGTCGGCCAGCCCGCGCGCCGACGGCAGCACCCTGGGCAGGGCTTCCGCGATCGGTTCCCTGGTCAGCGCGTCCGGCGCCCCGGCGAAGAAGATCTCGCCGTTGGGCAGCACGGGCAGCCTGTCCAGCAGTGCGAGGACGAAGTCGGCGGCGTCGCGGGCGTCGAGGTAGTTGAACAGCGACACCCCGGCGAGTTCCGGCCGGTCGAGGCGATCGGCCACGGTGTGGCCCTGCTGGGTGGCCGCGCCCGCCCATTCCTCCGGCGCGACGACGTAGCAGGGGCGGAAGGCGGCCAGCCGGGTCCGCGAGGTCCGCGCGTAGGAGGCCACGACCTGCTCCGCCACCTGCTTGGACAAGCTGTAGGCGTTCCACGGGGCGAGCGGGTGGCGCTCGTCGATCGGCAGGTACGACGGGCCCCAGCCCGGTGTCCCGTACCCGATGACCGTGGGGCTGCTGGCCACCACCACGTGCGCCACGCCCGTGCGGACGGCGCTCTCGCAGACGTTGAACGCGAGTTGCGTGTTGACCTGGAAGGTGAGCGCGTCCGTCGTGCTGAACGGCACCGCGATCGCCGCCAGGTGCACGACGGAGTGCGGCCGGAACCGGGTCATGACCTCGAACGCCTCCCCGAGGTCGGTGAGGTCGGCGGGCAGGGTGGCCGCCGCCGCCGAGGGGGTGCCGGGCGACCGGTCGATCCCGATCACCTCGTGCCCGGCCGCCGCCAGTGCGGTGACCACGCTGCGGCCCAGCCGTCCCGCGCTACCGGTGACGAGCGTGCGCGCCATCGACACTCCCTCCGCAAACGGTTGCATCGACCTTGACGGGCGCGGGCGCAGCCGTCAAGGTGTGCAGGCAACCGTTTGCATCGGGAGGCGCGGATGGCCGCGACGATCAGGGACGTGGCACGGGCCTCGGGGGTGCACGTGTCCACCGTCTCGCGGAGTTTCTCCGCTCCTCACCTGGTCAACGACACGACCCGGAGTCGCGTCATGGCCGCCGCCGACGCGCTCGGCTACCGCCCCAACCGGGCCGCCCGCGCGCTCACCACCGGCCGCACGCTCAACCTCGGCCTGGTCGTCGCCGACATCGCCAACCCGTTCTTCCCGCCGCTCATCAAGGCCGCCCAGGCGCACGCCAGAAGCGGCGACTACCACGTCTTCGTCGCCGACGCCGACGAGGACCCGCGCGCGGAGGAGGAGCTCATCCGCACGCTCACCAAGCAGGTGGACGGCGTCGTGCTGTGCAGCCCCCGCCTGTCGAACGAGGTCATCGTGCGCCTGGCCGCCGACGTGCCGTTCGTCGTGGTCAACCGCGAGGTCGACGGGCTGCCGTCGGTGCTCATGGACGTCGCGCGCGGCGCCCGCCTGGCCGTCGCCCACCTGCGCGCGCTCGGCCACACCCGGCTCGCCTACCTGGGCGGGCCCAGCGGCTCGTGGACCAGTCGGCAGGCGCGCGCCGCCGCCGGGATCCCGGTGATCGGCCCCAACCAGCCCACCGCGCAGGGCGGCGCCGACGCCGCCGAGGCCGTCGTCGCGGCCGGGGTCACGGGCGTGCTCGCCTACAACGACCTGGTCGCGCTCGGGCTCGTCGAGGGCCTGGCCGCCCTCGGCGTACGGGTGCCGGAGGACGTCAGCGTCGTCGGCGTGGACGACATCCTGCCCGGCCGCCTCAACCGGCCCAAGCTCACCACCGTCGCGATGCCCACGGAGGCGGCCGGGCGTACCGCCGTCGACCTGCTGCTCGGCGCGGCCGACGGGCCGGTGACCCTGCCCACCGCGTTCATCGTCCGCGAGTCGACCGGAGAGGCCCCCCGATGATCGAGCTGACCTCGGGTGCGATGCGCGCCCGCGTCCTGACCTACGGAGCGGTCCTGCAGTCGCTGGAGGTCGACGGGCTCGACGTGGTGCTCGGCCTGGACGACCCCGCGGACTACCTGACGCGCTCGCGCTACTTCGGCGCGGTCGTCGGCCGGTACGCCAACCGGATCGCGAACGGCCGGTTCACCCTCGACGGCCGTGAGTACACGCTGCCGGTCAACGACGGGCCCAACAGCCTGCACGGCGGCGTCGCGGGCTTCGACCGGCGCGTCTGGGACGTGGCCGCCGCCGCACCGGACTCCGTCACCCTCACCCTGGTCAGCCGCGACGGCGACCAGGGCTATCCGGGCACGCTGCGCGCGGCCGTCACCTACACCCTCACCGAGGACGCCGTCCGCCTCGACTACACCGCCACCACCGACGCGCCCACCGTCGTCAACCTCACCAACCACACCTACTTCGACCTGTCGGGGCGCAGGGACGTGCGCGGCCACGTCGTCACCATGGACGCCGCCCGCTACCTGCCCGTGGACGAGACCAAGATCCCCACGGGGGAGCTGGCGCCGGTCGCGGGCACGCCGTTCGACTTCACCTCGCCGGTGGCCGTAGGGGAGCGGTACGACGGCCGCTACGACCACTGCTTCGTCCTCGACGGCGGCATCCGGGTCCTGGAGCCCGACACGGGCCTGTCGATGACCGTGTCCACCTCGCAGCCGGGGGTGCAGTTCTACACCGGGAGCATGCTGGACGGGGTGGCGACGCCGTACTCCGCGTTCGCCGGCTTCTGTCTGGAGACCCAGCACTTCCCCGACTCGCCGAACCGGCCCCATTTCCCCTCGACGGTGCTGCGGCCGGGAGAACGGCTGGTCAGCCACACCGTCTACCGGTTCGCCTGATCTTGTCGGTTCTCGGTGCTAGCGTCGCCGCCCATGACTGATCGACTGGTGAAGGCGTCCTCCGAGCGCCGAGGTACCATCAAGGACTTCCAGGTGGTCGAGGCTGACGGCGGTCCGCTCGTCCTGTGCGCGCTCACGGACACCGTCGACGTGTGGGACCCGGTCGCCGACCGGTGGACCACCTCGCCCCTCCGCGAGCCCTATCTGTGGAACGGCGAGGCTTACATCGCCTCGCCTGACGACGGGGACCACCCCGATTTCGACGGGGAGATCGAGGTGGGCTCGCTGGCGGCCGTCGTGCACGATGGCCGGGTGCTCGTGGCAGGCGGCGGCGAGCACACGCCGCTGGCCGTGTGGGACGCGGTGACCGGGGCCGTGGTCCGCAGGACCGCCCTGAGAGGGGATGTCTGGAACACCGCGGCGGCCTGGCTCGACGGTCGGCCGATCTTCCTCGCCTGCCCCAACAGCGCGCCCTTCCTGAGCATCTGGCCGTTGGAGCCCCAGGCACCGCCGGTGCGACTGCCGCGTCACCACGGCGACGGCATCACGGCGCTGGCGGCCGGCGAGTACGACGGCGGCCCGCTGGCCGTGTCCGGGTGCCTGGCCGGGATCGTCGGGGTGTGGGACCTTCGCCGCGCCGAACTCCTCACCGGTTTCGAGGTGGAGAAGGGCAGCGTCAGGGGCGTCGCGCTGTCCCGTGTCGGCGACACGCCCGTCGTCGTGGCGGCCGAGGACAAACCGGGCACCCTGTATGTGCGGGAGCTCGTCTCGGGTGGCCTGTTGTCGAAGATCGAGACCGACCACCAGAGGCGGATCTTCGCCTTGGACGCAGCCGTCGTCGGGGGCCGCTCGATCGCGGTGACCGGCTGCGAGGGCGGGGTCGTCCGCCTGTGGGACCTGGGGGCCGGAAAGCCGATCGGCGAGCCGCTGACCGGGCATCGGGGCCAGGTCTACCACGCTGCCATCACCACCCTGGACGGCCGCCCGGTCGCGCTCACCGCCGGGCAGGACTCACGCGTGCGCGTGTGGGATCTGAGCGACCTGCCCGGGTAATCGGATCCGGCGCCGCCCGGCGTGCCTCTGTGCGTTTCGCAGGGGCCTCGTCGTACCCTTTGGCATCATGGCCACCCGTACGCCGAAAAGCGCATCGAATGGGCCGGCGAAGCGGTCGGCCTCGTCCCGCAGCACTGCGGCGAAACGTCCGGCGGCTTCGGGAAAGTCGGGAAGCAGGCCCCCAGCCAGGGGAAAGAGCGGCTCCCGTAAGCCCGTGACCCACCAGGACCCCATCAGCTGGGTCTTCACGATGATCGGCAAGCTGGTCGTCGGCCTGTGGATGCTCCTGGCCAACGGGATCGGCGGCGCCGCGCGGGCACTCGGCAGCAGCGCCCGCGACCTCGACCCGGCCCACCGCCGCGACGGCGTGGGCCTCGCGGTCCTCGCCGGCGCGATCGTGCTGGCCGCCATGACCTGGCGGGAGAGCGCCGGTACGGTCCCCGACGTGGTCAACACGGTCGTGAAGAGCGTGTTCGGCTCGCTGGCCTGGGCGCTGCCGTTGCTGCTCGGCCTGCTGGCCTGGCGGTTCCTGCGCCACCCCGACCAGAACGCCGACACCGGCCGCATGGTGATCGGCTGGAGCGCGCTGCTGATCGGCGTGCTCGGCATCGTCCACGTGGCCAACGGCGTCCCGTACCCGTCGGGCACCGAGAACGACGGCATGGACAAGGTGTCGGGCGCCGGCGGCATCATCGGGTTCATCGTCTCCGCGCCCCCCGCCAGCATCCTGCCGGCGTTCATCACGATCCCGCTGCTTCTGCTGCTGTCGGGCTTCGGGGTGCTGGTGATCACCGCGACGCCGGTGCACCGCATCCCCGAACGGCTGGCGGAGCTGAAGCACATGCTGTTCACCCGCCAGGCGCCCGCGCGGCCGGGCGAGCCCGCCAAGAAGCGGGCCAGGACGGGCAAGAAGTCCGCCGAGCGGGACGTGACCGACTCGGTGAAGCCGTACGACACGCCGGTGCTGGCCGACGGCGAGAAGCGGGCCGACCACTCGCCGGAGATCGTGCCGGGGCTGACGGACGAGGAGGAGGCGGCCTCGGCCGAGCGGCGCAAGCAGCCGGAGCCGCCGCAGCCGTCGCCCGCGCCGCGCAAGGTCGAGCAGCTCGTCCTGTCGCCGCAGGCGGGGCCGTACGTGCTGCCCGACCTGCTGACGTTGAAGCAGGGCAGCGCGCCCAAGCCGCAGACGAAGGCCAACACGGTGGTGGTCAACGCGCTGACCAGCGTGCTGGAGCAGTTCACCATCGACGCCCAGGTGATGGGCTTCACCCGGGGCCCCACGGTGACCAGGTACGAGATCGAACTGGGTCCGGCGGTGAAGGTGGAGAAGGTCACCGCCCTCACCAAGAACATCGCTTATGCCGTTAAATCGGCTGATGTTCGGATCCTCAGCCCGATCCCCGGCAAGAGCGCCATCGGCGTCGAGATCCCCAACGCGGACAAGGACCTGGTCTCGCTCGGCGACGTGCTGCGCTCGCAGGTGGCGCAGGCCGACCAGCACCCGATGATCGTCGGGCTCGGCAAGGACGTCGAGGGCCGCACCATCGTGGCCAACCTCGCCAAGATGCCCCACCTGCTCATCGCGGGCGCCACCGGCGCGGGCAAGTCCGTCTGCGTCAACGGTCTCATCACCAGCATCCTCATGCGCGCCACCCCCGACGAGGTGCGCATGGTGCTCGTGGACCCCAAACGCGTCGAACTCAGCGTGTACGAGGGCATCCCCCACCTGATCACCCCCATCATCACCAACCCCAAGAAGGCCGCCGAAGCCCTCGAATGGGTCGTGGGCGAGATGGACCGCCGCTACGACGACCTGGCCGCCAGCGGCTTCCGGCACGTGGACGAGTTCAACAAGGCCGTGCGCGCGGGCAAGCTGCAGCCGCCGCCCGGCAGCGAGCGCGTCTACCAGCCGTACCCGTACCTGCTGGTGATCGTCGACGAGCTGGCCGACCTCATGATGGTCGCCCCCAGGGACGTCGAGGACTCCGTCGTACGGATCACCCAGCTGGCCCGCGCGGCGGGCATCCACCTGGTGATCGCCACCCAGCGCCCGTCCGTGGACGTCGTGACCGGCCTGATCAAGGCCAACGTGCCGTCCAGGCTCGCCTTCGCGGTCTCCTCGCTGACCGACTCCCGCGTCATCCTCGACCAGCCCGGCGCCGACAAGCTCGTCGGCCAGGGCGACGCGCTGTTCCTGCCGATGGGCGCGAGCAAGCCGATCCGCATCCAGAACGCCTTCGTCGGCGAGAAGGAGATAGCGGAGATCGTCGCACACTGTAAGACGCAGATGCAGGCGGAGTACCGCGAGGACGTCTCCGCCGCGCCGGTCAAGAGGGAGATCGACGAGGACATCGGCGACGACCTCGACCTGCTGCTGCAGGCGGCCGAGCTGATCGTCACCACCCAGTTCGGCTCCACCTCGATGCTCCAGCGCAAGCTGCGCGTCGGCTTCGCCAAGGCGGGCCGGCTCATGGACCTGCTGGAGAGCAGGAACGTGGTCGGACCGAGCGAGGGATCCAAAGCGCGCGAAGTAATGGTGAAACCCGACGACCTACCAGGTTTGCTGGCCGACCTGCGCGGCGAGTAATCCCAATGCTCCTCCTCCCGATGATTACTGGTTGAATATGGACCACTACGCAACGTCGGGACGGGGGAGGCGTTTGCCGTGCAGGAACAGAGCATCGGATCCACACTGGCGGCGGCCAGGAGGGCGACCGGGCTGACGGTCGGCCAGCTGAGCGCGATCACGTGCATACGCGAGGCCCTCATCTACGCGATCGAGCGGGACGACTTCTCCATGTGCGGAGGAGACTTCTACGCCAGAGGGCACGTCAAGGCGATCGCACGGGCGGTGGGCCTCGATCCGGAGGCCATGGCCCATCTGTACGAGGAGCAGCACGGGGGCGTGCCGCTGCCGGTGCGGGCGGCCACGGTCTTCCAGGCCGACCGCAAGGTCAAGCTGCGCGAGCGGCGCAGCCCCAACTGGACGATGGCGCTGGGCGTCGCCCTGGCCATCGTGGTGGTGTTCGGGGTGGTCAGGGTGATGGGCGGAGGGGAGGCGCCCTCCGACGTCAAGCCGATGGCCACCTCGGTGCCGAGCGTGCCGCCCAACACCCCGTACACCGAGCCCAAGCGCCGCAGCCAGCAGTCGACGGTGGCGCGCAAGGATCTGGTGACCGTACGGATCAAGGCCACGCGCTCGTCGTATGTGAACGTGCGTGATGCCGAGGGCCGCAAACTGTTCGCCGGGACACTGGTGGCGGGCAAGAGCTCGACGTGGCAGGCGGCCTCGCAGGTGAAGCTTCTCATCGCGGACGGCGGAGCGGTCTCGCTGCAGGTCAACGGCAAGTACCTGGGCCGGCCCGGCAGCTCGGGGGAGATGGTGCGGCGCTCGTTCGGGCCTTCAGTGCCGAGGCCACGGTGAAGGTAGTGGCCAACTCCCGATACCGTAGTGTTCACCATGTCAAAGTCCGTATCGCTGATCACCCTGGGTTGCGCGCGCAACGAGGTCGACTCCGAGGAGCTCGCCGCGCGCATTGAGGCTGCCGGATGGCGGCTGGGCGAAGACGACCCCGACGTGGTCGTCGTCAACACGTGCGGTTTCATCGATTCGGCGAAGAAGGACTCGATCGACACGTTGCTGGCCGCGGCCGACTCCGGCGCAAAGGTCGTCGCGGCCGGCTGTATGGCCGAGCGCTACGGCAACGAGCTCGCCGAGGCGCTGCCCGAGGCGAGCGCGGTCATCTCCTTCGACGACTACACCGAGATCGGCGACCGCCTCGACGACGTGCTCGCGGGCAAGTCGCTCAAGCCGCACACACCGCGCGACCGCCGCACACTGCTGCCGATCTCCCCGGTCGAACGGTCCGCCGCGAAGGCGGCGATCCCCGGCCACGGGGAGCTGCCAGCGGGTCTCGCGCCCGCCAGCGGCCCGCGCGTGCTGCGCAAGCGGCTCGACGAGAGTCCGGTCGCCTCGCTGAAGCTCGCCTCCGGCTGCGACCGCCGCTGCTCGTTCTGCGCGATCCCGGCCTTCCGGGGCGCCTACGTCTCGCGCGACCCCGAGGAACTCGTGGCCGAGGCCGACTGGCTGGCCCATCGGGGCGTGCGCGAGCTCGTCCTGGTCAGCGAGAACTCCACGTCGTACGGCAAGGACCTGGGCGACCTGCGCGCCCTGGAGAAGCTGCTGCCGAGGCTGGCCGCGACCGAGGGCGTCGAGCGGGTGCGGGTCAGCTACCTGCAGCCGGCCGAGCTGCGTCCCGGCCTGCTCGACGTGATCGCGGGCACCGAGGGCGTCGCGCCGTACTTCGACCTGTCCTTCCAGCACGCCAGCGGCACGGTGCTGCGCCGGATGCGCCGCTTCGGCGACCCGAGGCGCTTCCTCGACCTGCTCGACGGCATCCGGGCCAAGGCGCCGGAGGCGGGCGTGCGCTCCAACTTCATCGTGGGCTTCCCCGGCGAGACCGACGCCGAGTTCGCCGAGCTGGTCGGCTTCCTGCAGGAGGCCAGGCTCGACGTCATCGGCGTGTTCGGCTACTCCGACGAGGACGGCACCGAGGCCGCCACGCTGCCGGGCAAGCTGCAGCAGGAGGTCGTCGACGAGCGCGTGCGCGTGCTCACCGAACTCGCGGAGGAGCTCACCGCCCAGCGCGCCGAGGAGCGCATCGGCACCGAACTCGACGTCCTCATCGAGGAGGACCTCGGCGACGGCGGCTACGAGGGGCGCGCGGCGCACCAGGGCCCCGAGGTCGACGGGTCGGTGACGGTGCAGGGCATCGGCCTGGTGCCCGGGCAGATCGTGCGCGCGATCGCGGTCGACGCCGAGGGGGTCGACCTGATCGCGCGCATCAAGGCCTCTCCATGACGAGGGACGAGCGCCGCGTGGTGAGCCCGTGGAACATCGCCAACGTCCTCACGGTCCTCCGGTTGGCGCTCGTCCCCTTCTTCGTCATCTGTCTGTTCTTCCCCGGCACCGGCTGGCGGCTGGCGGCGCTCGGGGTGTTCGCACTGGCCTCGATCACCGACCATCTCGACGGCGAGCTGGCCCGGCGCTACGGGCTCATCACCGACTTCGGCAAGATCGCCGACCCGATCGCCGACAAGGCGCTGACGGGTGCGGCGCTGGTGAGCCTGTCGCTGCTGGGCGAGCTGCCGTGGTGGGTCACGCTGGTGATCCTGGGCCGCGAGCTCGGCATCACGCTGCTGCGGCTGCTGCTGCTGCGCCACGCGGTCATCCCCGCGAGCTACGGTGGCAAGGTCAAGACGGTGCTGCAGATCGCCGCGATCGGGCTGTACATCCTGCCGGGGGTGCCCGACCCGGTGCGGTGGGCGGTCATGGGCGCCGCCGTCCTGGTCACGGTAGGCACCGGTGCCGACTACGTGATCCGCGCCGTCCGGCTGCGCCGGGTGGCCAGGAGGGCGCGCGGCCGATGAGCGCCCGGAGTGCGGCGCAGGCGCTCGACCTCCTCGTACGCCACAGCGCCACGCTGGCCGTGGCCGAGTCGCTGACGGGCGGCCTGATCGGCGCGACGATCACCGAGGTCCCCGGCGCGTCCCGGGCGTTCAGGGGCGGCCTGATCGCCTATTCGACGGATCTGAAGCACGACCTGCTGGGAGTGCCGCCTGAACTGCTGCGCCGCGAGGGTGCGGTGCACCCGGAGGTGGCGGCGGCGATGGCGGCCGGTGCGGCGCGGGTGTGCGGCGCCGACTACGGTCTCGCGGTCACCGGCGTGGCCGGACCGGACCCGCAGGACGGCCGCGCGGTCGGCACCGTCCACGTGGCGGTGTGGGGGCCCGGCGGCCGGGTATGGCGGCGTGACCTGCTGCTGGCCGGGTCGCGGGAGGAGATCCGCCGGGCGACGGCCGAGGCGGCCGTCGAGCTTCTGGCGGGTGTCCTGAAGGCGGCCGTGGGGGAACATTTCGGGTGATTACCGCGTTACGTCCCCAGCGAACATGCCAGGCACGGTCTGACGCGGTGTCGGTGTCTACGGGTACGGTGGAGCTGTGAGTGAGGTCCGAGAGCCAACAGCAAGCCCCGAGCGCCCGGCCGGAGGGCCTGACGAGCGACGAGCGACCCGGCGGCGACGCCCGATGATGACGGCGAGGAGTATGTACGAAGCGAAGAAGAAGAGTCCGATCGCGCGTGGCGTGGTGCCGACATCCGCGCCGGGGAGGGAGCGACAGATGATTCTGCTGCGTCAGCTGCTCGGCGACGTGCTGCGGCGGCTGCGGGTGCGTCAGGGTCGCACCCTTCGTGAGGTGTCCACGCTCGCGCGTGTCTCGCTCGGCTACCTGTCCGAGGTCGAACGCGGTCAGAAGGAGGCCTCCTCCGAGCTGCTCGCCTCGATCTGCGGAGCGCTGGGCGTTCCCCTGTCGCAGGTGCTGCGCGAGGTGTCCGACCAGTTCGCGCTGGCCGAACTCCAGGCCGCGCCGGTGCTGGCAGACGTCCCCGATCACGAGCGCCTGCCGCTCGCGGAGACCGTACCCGGTTCGATCTCCGAGTTCCCCGAGGTGAAGGACATGGTGGCCGCCTAGCGCGGCTGGCAGTTCTCACACCACAGGATCAGCCGTTCCTGTGCGTGTGCCCCCATCTCTCCACGGCTGATGCGCCTGCCGCATCGCCGGCACGGCCGCCCCGCCCTGCCGTAGACCCAGGTCTGGCTACCGGGACGGCGATCACCTGTCGTCACCGTGCCCGCATACCGGAGGTTCGCTCGCAGCAGCCGTCGCGCGAGCGTGACCAAGTCCTCCAGCTCCTCGATCTCACCCACCCGGCGCCACGGCCACAGGCCGCGCAGGAAAAGCGTCTCCGCGCGGTAGACGGTTCCCAGGCCCGCGAGCGCGCGCTGGTCCAGCAGCGCCTCCCCGATCGTGCGCTCCGGCCGTTCACGCAGCCGCCGTACCGCCTCCGCCGCCGCCCCGGCCGCCTCCCACTCCTCACTCAGCAGATCCGGGCCCAGGTGCCCGATGACCTCGCTCTCGTCGCTCACCAGGTCCACCGCGCCCAGCTTCAGGCCGACCGCCTGCCATTCGGCGTTGGCCAGGATCAGCCGTACCTGGTCGCCCGGTGGCGGGCGCCTGCCGGAGGGCAGGATCCGCCAGCTTCCGTCCATGCGCAGGTGGGTGTGGACGATCGGGCCGCCCGCCACGCGGGTGAGCAGGTGCTTGCCGTACGACACCGTGGTGAGGACCGTGCGCCCGGACAGGTCGGAGGTGGCGTGGCGCGGCACGCGGAAGTCGGTGCGCGTCAGCACCCGGCCGTCGAGCGCCTCGCGCAGCCGCGCGGCGGTGCGGTAGACGGCGTCACCCTCCGGCATACTCGCCCACCCACGTGTCGATGAGCCCGGTGAGCTGGTCGAGCGCGGCTTCGACGCGGTCGCGCTCGCCGGTGATGAGCAGGTCGAGCTGCAGGCCCGTGTAGGCCGAGTTGGCGAGCGTGGACAGGCGCAGCGCGTCCGGTTCGGGGACGCCGCGTTCGCGAAGGAGCCCGGCGACGAAGCCGGAGCGCTCCGACAGCAGCCTGGGCACGGGTCCGGGCAGCTGGCCGCCTGCCGCGAGGCCCTCGATCTCGTGGATGAGGCGGGCGATCGGCAGATTCTCCTCACGCAGTTGCCAGTCCCAGGTGCGGCGGACGATGGTGCCGACGCTGTCGGCGCCGTCCCAGCCGGGCAGGCTGCGCAGCCAGGCGCGGTGGCGTTCGTCGAGGCGGATCATGGTGGCCGACAGCAGTTCACGCTTGTCGGCGAAGTGGTGGGTGAGCACCCGCGTGGACTTGCCGAGGTGCTCGGCCAGCGGCCGCATGGACAGGGTCGCCAGGCCGTGTTCGGCGAGGTAGTCGACGATCTGGTCGAGCAGCTCGGTGCGGCGTTCGGGGTCCGGTGTCCTTGCCATCTTCTCATTCTCTTTGACGGCATGGGGGTAACACCCGTTACCTTATATGGGTAACGAGTGTTACCTCTATCTGGGGAGAGTCATGCCCGCGTGGTTGTTCGCGCTCATGTTCACCGCGTTCGCCTTCGCCACCGACGACTACGTGATCGCCGGAGTGCTGCCCGCCATCGCGGCCGACACCGGGGTGAGCGAGGCGGCGGCGGGCCAGCTCGTCACCGTGTTCTCGCTGGCCTTCGCGATCGGCGCGCCGTTCGCCTCCGTGACGACGGCCACCTGGTCGCGCCGGAGGCTGCTGACCGGGGCGCTGCTGCTGTTCGTCGCCGCCAACTGGGCGGCCGCCCTCACCGACTCCTACGCGCTGCTCATGGCGCTGCGGGTGGTCGCCGCGCTGGCGGCCGCCGCCGTCGTGCCCGCCGCGTACGCCATCGCGACCGCGCTCGCGCCGGAAGGCCGCGCGGGCAGGTACCTGGCGCTGGTCATGGGCGGGCTGACAGGCTCGCTCGCCTTCGGTGTGCCGCTCGGCACGTGGGTCGGCGGCGCCTTCGGCTGGCAGGCCACGTTCGTGCTCGGCGGCGCGCTCGGGCTGATCGCGTTGATCGCGATCCGGGTGACGCTGCCCGACCCGCCTGCGGCGCCCGCCATGCCCATCCGGGAGCGGATCGCGCCGCTCGCCCGCGCGCGGGTGCTGCTGGGGCTGCTCGGCATCGTCGCGATCGTCATGGGCAGCATGATGCTCCTGACGTACCTGGCGCCGTTCCTGCGCGACCTCGCGGGGGTCGGGGCGACGGCGCTCGGCTGGGTGTTCGTGCTGGCCGGTGTCGCCGGGCTGGTCGGCGGTCAGCTCGGCGGACGCGCCGCCGACGGGTGGGGGGCCGATCGGGCGCTGCTGGCGGGGGTCGCCGGGTTCACGGCCGTCATGGCGCTGTTCACGGGGCTGTGGTGGCTGCGGCCGATGCCGCTGCTCGCGCTGCTGCCGCTGCTGGCGCTGTGGGCGGCCGTCTCGTGGTGGATCCCCCCGCCCGCGCAGACCCGGCTGCTCGCGCTCGCTGGATCGGCGGGGCCGCAGGCGCTGGCCCTCAACAGCAGCGCGGTGTACGTGGGCGTGTCGCTGGGCGGCGCGGCGGGCGGGCTGCTGCTGGAGGCAGCGGGGCCGGGCGTGCTCCCGGCGGGGTCCGCGGTGGTCGAGGTGATCGCGCTGGCGCTCTTCTGGACCGCGGCACGCCTGGCCCGCCGCGAGGAGGCCGGGCGATCGGTCGCCGCCTCGCCGTGAATCAGTCCCAGGCGGCAGGGTCGGCCGCGAGGTTGCGGACGCTTTCGGGGAGTTCGCCGGTGGCCACCTGCTCCAGCGTGACCTCCTCCAGGATCGCCCGCTCGGTCGCCCGCAACGCGATCCAGACGGCCTGCAACGACTCGGCGGGACCTCGGTAGGGTACGTGCTCGGGCCGCTCGCCGCGTACGTTGGCCAGCGGGCCGTCGACGGCCCTGATCACGTCGGCCAGCGAGATCTCACCGGCCGGGCGGGCGAGGACGTAGCCGCCCTCGGGGCCGCGCTGCCCGCGTACGAGCCCGGCCCGGCGCATCTGCAGCAGGATGTTTTCCAGGTATTTGGGCGGCATATCCTGCTCTTTGGCGAGTTCACCCACGGTGGTGGGGCCGGCACCGGCCGCGGCGAGTTCGGCGGCGGCGCGAAGGGCGTAGTCGACACGAGCGGAAAGGCGCATGTTGTCGATTATCCCCCCTGGTCACCCATGGTCAGGCGCAAGAGCGCCACAACGGGCAGGTGATCGGAGTATGGCAGTCGGGGGTACGGAAGCCGACACGACGCTCAGGCCAGGGCTGACGAGCACGTCGCCGATGCGCGACGGGCCGGTCGGAGGGTCGGCCGGGAGGGTCGCCCGACGCGATCAGCAGGTCCATCCTGGCCCCAGGGCAAGAGCGCTAAACTCTCAGCAACCTTAACGATTTGACGTTGGGATACGAGCGTGGAGCGTCGTCCTGGAGTACCCCGGCTGCTACGGGAGATCAATGACCGGGCTGCCCTGGAGCTCCTGCTCGCCGAGGGGCCGATGACCCGGGGGCAGATCGGCGACCAGACCGGCCTGTCCAAGGTCACCGCCTCCCAGACGCTGGCCCGGCTGGAGGAACGCGGCCTGGTCGAGGTCGTCGGCGTCCAGGCGGGCGGCCGGGGTCCCAACGCCGCGCTCTACTCCGTGGTCTCCAACTCCGCCTACGTCGCCGGCCTCCAGATCGGCCCCGAGACCGTCTCCACGGCCATCGCCGACATACACGGCCGCACCCTCGCCGAGGTCACCGTCACGCCCGACGCCGGAGACCCGGTGTCGGTCGTCCACAGCGCCGTCGTCAAGGCGTGCCGCACCGCCAGGGTCAGCCTGGCCAAGCTGCGCGGCGTGGTCATCGGCACCCCGGGCGTGGTGGACCCGCGCAGCGGCGACGTGCACTTCTCCTTCGACCTGCCCGCCTGGCACGAGGGCATCCAGCAGGCCCTGGCCAGAGACCTCAAGCGCGATGTGACGATCGAGAACGACGTCAACCTCGCCGCCGTCGCCGAGCGGGCCGACGGCGCCGCGCGCGGCCTCGACGACTTCGTCCTGCTGTGGGCCGACCGGGGCATCGGCCTGGCCATCGTCCTGGACGGCAAGCTGCACCGGGGCCGCACCGGCAGCGCCGGCGAGATCGGCTACCTGCCCGTCCCCGGCGTCCCCCTGCCGGAGGACGTCAGGGACGAGCCCGGCCGGCTGCCGTCGCTCGCGGGCGGCCTGCAGTCCCTGGTCAGCGCCGAGGCCGTGGCCGGGGTCGCCAAGGGGTACGGCTTCGCCGACTCCGAGCCCGACGAGTACGTCGGCGCCGCGCTCGCGGCGGGCGAACTCGGCGAGCCGTTCCTGGACGAGATCGCCCGCAGACTGGCGCTGGGCGTGGCCGCCGTGTGCGTGGTCCTCGACCCGGGCCGCGTGGTGCTGGCCGGAGAGGTGTGCAAGGCGGGCGGGTCCGCGCTGACCGAGCGCGTCGAGGAGGCCGTGGCGCGCATCTGCCCGATCCGTCCGGAAGTGGTGACCACGACGGTCGAGGGCAACCCCGTGCTCAGGGGAGCGGTCCTGGCCGCCCTCGACCAGGCGCGGGAAGAACTGTTCGTCTCCTGAACCGCCGGGCAGGGCGGCGCTCTCCCGACCCTGGTGCGGCTCGGCGGTCCCCTGGCCGCCGAGCCGGACGGTCTCCCGACGGGTCCGGCTGAGGCGGTCTCCCCAGACCGCTCAGCCGAGCGCGCGTGTCACCGTGCCGACCAGATCGTCGGCGGAGAAGGAGCCCAGCACCCGGGAGTCGGCGCTGAACCCCGGATTGTCGCCGAGCAGCCAGAGCCGCCCTGCGGGCACGACCTCTCCCGGCGAACCGGGCACCCGGTCGCCCGGTTTGCCGGCGAGGCGTTTCACAGAGTGGATCGTCGGCGCCCCCCGGTTCGCCCCCGTGGGAGCCGGGTGGAAGGCGGCGTCGGGCCCGGCCGGATGGGCGAGCACGACCAGCTCGCCGACCGCCACCCGGGCCAGTGGCCGACGGCGCACGAGCAGGCGGTCGCCGTCACGCAGGGTGGGTTCCATGCTCGGCCCCCGTACGGTCACCACGAGCAGCGACCACCGCGCCCACACGACCAGCACGGCCACCAGGACGAGCGGCGAAATCAGTACGACGAGCACGGTTCACCTCGCAGGTCGGAGCGGACCGGAAGGACGCGCCGCATGGGGGCGTCGCGGCGCGTCCGGTCTCCGGGCTCAGCAGTTGCAGCCCCAGTAGCGCCAGATGCCGCTGACCATGCAGTACTTGTGGTTCCAGCCAGGCCGGTCGAGGCACGGACCGGCGCATTCGCACATCAGCGCCTCGGCTTCGACCTGCGGCACCACCGTGGAGAGCATGCGGTCGCTCAGCCGCTCGATCAGTTTCGTCATCGATGTCCCTTCTCGCAACGGGATGGACGGACGAGACAGATGCTCTCGGAGGCCGCCATACATCCGGTACTCACGCGAACAGCTCCACCACGTCGTCGAAACGCACGACGAGCAGCGCCGCGCAGGCCGCCCCCGCGAGCGCGACGGCCACCCCGGCCGGGTCGGCGCCCCGCGCCCCGCCGGTCAGCAGGGCGGTGAGCGCCGAGGCCGCGAGGACGCCGTTGCGCACCAGGTGGCGGCGGCCCAGCGGGGCGGAGGAAGCGCCGAAGCAGCGGCAGGGGATGCCGGCGCCCTGCCGTACGGCGTGCTCGACGACCCCGCAGAACGCCAGCGTGAGCGCCAGGGCCAGCCACAGCCCGGCCGGGCGAGTGACAGGGAGCGCGAGGAGGAGGGCGGTCAGGCCCTCCACTGCGATGACGGCCCCCGCCAGCGGGCCTGCCAGCGCGGCCGGTACGGGCACCAGGCGCGGCAGCGACGCCCGGAACTCGCCCGGCGACCGGATCTTGCCCAGGGCCGAGGCGGCGAAGACGAAGGCGAGCAGCGCGGTGCAGCCCAGCGCCAGGTAGGTCACGGTGTCACACTCCGGTAGTCGGCGGCCTGCAGTGTGAAAAGTTGGGCGTAGCGCCCGCCCGCCGCCATCAGCGCCTCGTGATCTCCCTCCTCCGCCACGGCGCCGCCGTCGAGGACGACGATGTGGTCGGCGCCCCTGACCGTGCCGAGACGGTGGGAGACGAGCAGGCTCGTCCAGCCCGCGCGGTGCTCGCGCAGCGTCGTGTGGACCCGGTGCTCGGCGGCGGCGTCGAGGCCCGCGCTGGGCTCGTCGAGGACCAGCAGGTCGCGCCCCTCGCGGACCAGCGCCCTGGCCAGCGCCAGCCGCTGCCACTGGCCGCCGGACAGCAGCGTCCCCGGGCCGTCCGGGTCCTCGAACAGGCGGCTGAGCAGCGTGTCGTAGCCCTGCGGCAGCCCGGCGACCACCTCGTCCACCTCGGCCAGGCGGGCGGCGCGCGCCAGCCGGGGCTCGTCGCCGAGGGCGCTCAGGTCGCCCAGGGCGATGTTCTCGCCGGCGGTCAGGTCGTACTCCATGAAGTCCTGGAAGACGGCGCCGATCCGGGCGCGCAGCGACTCGGGGGTGAACTCGCGCAGGTCGCGGCCGTCCCACAGGATCCGGCCGAGGGTGGGGTCGTAGAAGCGGCACAGCAGCTTGACCACGGTGGACTTGCCCTCGCCGTTCGCGCCGACGAGTGCGACGGCCCGGCCGTACGGGAGGAAGAGCGAGACGCCGCGCAGCACCCACGGATGCTCGGGCGAGTAGCGGAACCACACGTCGCGCAGCTCGATCCCGTGCCGCAGCGGCGGCGCGGGCAGCCGCCCCCTGGGCAGGTCGTCGTCCATGGCCAGCACGTCCAGGTAGTGGCCGAACAGCAGCAGCGAGCGCTGCACCTGGGAGTACTCGGCCACGAGCTGGGCCAGGCCCGCCTGGACCGCCGCCATGGCGGCGGCGAACAGCGTGAGCTGCCCCGGGGTGAGCTGCCCGCACAGCGCCGCCGCCACCGCCCACACCAGCCCGCCGCCCACGAGCAGCGCCGACAGGGCGGCGAGCGCGCCTTGCGCCCAGCTCTCCCGCAGGTCGCGCGTCCGCTCGGCGGCGTCGGCGCCTCGGCGCTCGGCCAGCATGCGGCCGAGCAGGAACGGGCCGGTGGCGAACAGCCGGATCTCCTTGGCGGCGCGCAGGTCGAGCTGCAGCTGCGCGTAGAACAGATCGCGCCGCAGGGCCGGGCTGACCTGCCACATCATGGCGGCCCTGCGGCGGTTGAGCGCTCTTTCCGCCAGTACGGCGGGGACGGCGGCGGCCACCGCCACCCCGGCCACGACCGGGCTGACGGCGGCCAGCGACCCGATGAAGCCCAAGCCGGTGAGCACCGTGCGGGTCATCCCGGTCGCGCTCTGGGTGAGCGAGCCCGCCGCCATCAGGCTGGAGTCCTGGGCCAGGCGCAGCCGGTCGCGGAACTCCGGCGTCTCGAACGGCCGCAGCCCGGAGAAGGAGCCGACGGCGCGGTGCAGCCGCTCCCGGGTAAGCAGCGCGATCCTGCGTTCGCTCTCCGCCGACAGGTAGCGGGCGGCGGCCGAGCAGGCGGCACCCGCGACACCCGCCGCCGCGAGGGCCGCGACCAGCGGCAGGACCTGGGCCCACGGCCGCCCGTCCACGACGGCGTCGATGACGGAGGCGGTCAGCAGCGCGGCGGCGACGGGCGCGGCGGCGAGCACGGCGGTCACCGCCACCTGGGCCGCCGCCAGGCCCGGCGCC
>NZ_BAAAHQ010000015.1:67752-104227 GCF_039525605.1 Nonomuraea longicatena
GGGCCAGGGCGGCGACGGCGGCCAGGCGTCCGCTCACGCGAGGGCGCCGAGGTCCAGCGCCGTGTCGGTGATCACACCGAACTCGTCGATCGCGCACAGCGTGGGGAAGGAGGAGATTCCGAACGCCTTGGCGACCACACCGTCGTGCCCCTCGACGACGACGGAGGCGAACGGGAGCAGGGACGTGACCATGGGGTGCTCGGTGTCACCGCCGACGACCACGGCGAGGACCGGGCGGCTCTGACGGGGCGCCGCCGCGACGAAGGCGGGCAGCCGCTCGCGGCAGGGACCGCAGCCGACGTCGAAGAAGGCCACGACCGCGCGGCCGAGGGTGATCGCCGAGACCTCCTCGCCCGTGACGGCCGTCGCCGTGAACGGCTGGACGGTGCTCCCGACCGTCGGCGCGGGCGGTCTGGCGGCCGAGGCCGCGTTCGCCGCCTGGGCGCGCAGGCGGCGGATGACTCCGAAGGTCAGCAGCAGGTTCAGCGCGCACAGCAGGCCGACCAGGACGACGGCGGCGACGAGGTAGCTCATGGTTGCCCTCCAGACAGACGGGTGGCCATCCTCCTCCGCCGCGCTTCACAAACGCCGCACAACCGGCGCGGTGCCGTGCAGCACGCGGGCCGCCGTGTCGGGGCGCCCGGCCGTGAGCAGCGCCTGCCCTTCGAGATAGCGGTAACCGGCCGACCTGGCCTCCGCCAGCGCCCATTCGGCGTGCGAGCGGGCCGGGCCGCGCTCGCCCAGCAGCAGCAGGCTCTCGGCGATCCCGATCTGCGTCCGCGTCCAGGCGTGGCGGTTGTCGCGCGAGAGGAACAGCGCCCGCTGGTGCAGCCGCAGCGCCGCCTCGGGGGAGTCCCGCCGCAGCGCGGCGGCCAGCGCGTTGTCGGCGTCGGCGACCATCCGGTTGTCGTTCAGCACGACCGCGAGGTCGTGGGCGCGGGCGGCGAGGGCGCGGGCCGTCCCGGACCGGCCGAGGCCGGTGTGGACGCCCGACATCACCGACAGCACCGCCACGACGCCGTGGATGTTGCCCATCTCCTCCCAGATCCGCCAGGCCCTGACCAACTGCTCCAGCGCCGTGACCAGCTCGCCCCGGTGGAGGGAGACCTCGCCCAGGTTGCCCAGCGCCATCGCCTCGCCGACGGTCGAGTTGCGCTCGCGTTCCAGGCGCAGCGCCTCGCCGAGCTGCTGCGCGGCGTGGCCGAAGGCGCCGAGACAGAAGTTGGCCAGGCCCAGGTTGCCGGTGTTGGAGATCACCCCGCGCAGCGAGCCGACCCGCCGGTGCACGTCGATGGCCTGCAGATAGCAGTCGGCGGCCGAGCGGGCCCGCCCGTGCGTCAGCAGCAGCGTGCCCAGCGTGCCGAGCGCCGCCGCCTCGTACGGCGACCACCGCGAGGCGCGGGCGTGCTCCAGCGCGGCACCGGCACGCTCCAGCGCGGTCCGGTGGTCGCCGCGCAGCCGGGCGTCCTCCGACAGCGAGCTGTACAGCATGGCCAGCGCGCGGTCGTCGCCCGCCGCCCGTGCGGCGGCCAGGCCGATCTCGCTCAGCCGGGCCCGGTCGGCGAACTGCAGCCGCAGGTGCCAGTAGCCGCGCAGCGCGTCCACGATCATCCAGCGGACCCGGCCGGCGCTGCGGTCGTTCTCGACGAAGGTCAGCAGGTTGGCGTACTCGGCCTCCAGCCACGCCAGCGCCTGCTCCTCGGAGGTGAAGGCGTCCCCGGGGTCGTCCGGCGCAGGCAGGTAGAGGAACTGGGGGATCGCCAGCGCGGCCGCGCTGCGCGCCCGCCGCTGGTACCAGTCGGCCAGCCGGTCGTAGACCCCGGAGTCCGGGTCCTCCTCGGCGTGCCGTTCGGCGGCGTAGCGTTTGACCAGGTCGTGCAGGGTGAACCGGTGCCGGCCGGCGGCCACGATCAGGTGGCCGGCCAGCATGGCGCGCAGGTGCGGACCGGTCTCGGCCGGGCTCAGCCCGGTGGCGGCGGCGAGGTTGTCGCGGCTGAAGTCGGCGCACGGCAGCCCGCCGAGCGTGCGGAAGAGCATCCGTGCCTCGGGCGCCAGCCGGTCGTAGGAGGCGTCGAAGGTGGAGCGCAGCGTGTGGAAGGGCGCGATGCCCGCGTCCAGGGCGTCGATCGAGGCGGGCGGCGGCTCGCTCAGTTCGAGCTGGGCGGCCGCCAGGCGTAACGCCAGCGGCAGCCGGTCGCAGCGCTCGATCAGCTCCTCCGGCGCTTCGCCGGTGACCGCCAGCAGCAGCTCCCGCGCCTCCTCCCTGGTCATCACCTGCACGGGCAGCCGCCGCACCCCGTGCAATGCCACCGCCGTGTCCAGGCGGTTCCTGCTGGTGATCAGCGCCTGGCACGGGTCCGGCGGCAGCAGCGGCAGCACCTGCTCGTCGTCCGCGGCGTTGTCGAGCACGACCAGCACCCGGCGCCCCGCCAGCAGCTGCGATAGAGGACCGCCGCCTCGTCCACGGAGCCGGGGATCTGCTCGTACGGCATCCCGAACGCCCGCAGGAACCTGGTCAGCGCCTCGTACGGCGACATCGGCGTCGAACAGGGCGTATAGCCGCGCAGGTCCAGATGGAGCTGGCCGTCGGGGAACCGGGCGGCGGCGCGGGCGGCCCACCGTACGGCGAGAGCGGTCTTGCCCACCCCGCCCATGCCGGTCAGCGCGTACCAGGGGGAAGGCCAGGGCCGCTCCAGCGCGGCGAGCAGCGCGCGGCGGCCGACGAAGTCGGGCAGCGGAGCCGGGAGCTGGCGCGGGACCGGCATCGCGGGCGGCGGCTCGGCCGCCTCGGCGTTCTCCCGCAGGATCTTCTCGTGGAGGTCGCGCAGCTCCTGGCCGGGCGAGACGCCCAGCTCACGGTCCAGGACCCGGGCGACGCTCTGGTAGGTGTCGAGCGCCTCGGCGGTGCGCCCGGCCAGGTGGCAGGCGTGCACAAGGTGGGCCCAGCCGCGTTCGCGCAGCGGATGACGGCCGGTGAACTCGCGCAGCGCCGGGATCAGCTCGTTGTGGCGGCCCAGCGCCAGCGCGGCGGCCGTCGCGTCCTCGAAGGCCGCCAGCCGCAGCTCCTCCAGCCGGATCCGGTCGGGCTGCAACCACTCCGGCAGCACCAGCCCGTCGAGCAGGTCGCCGCGCCACAGCGCCATCGCCGCCGTGAGCTGCCGGTCGGCCTCGCCGAGACGGCCCTCGGCCAGGGCTCTGCGGCCGAGGGCCGCCATCCGCTCGAAGGCGGCCGCGTCGTAGTCGAGGCCGTCCGGGTCGAGCAGATAGCCGTCGCCGTAGGTGAGGATGGGCGCCCCGGCGAAGCGGCGCAGGTGGGAGATGTACGACTGCAGGTTGGCGCGGGCCGAGCTGGGCTGCGCGTCCTCCCAGAGGGTCTCCAGGAGCTGGTCGGTGGTGATCGGGGAGCCTGCGCGCAGCAGCAGGATCGCGAGCAGCAGGCGGGCCTTGCGCCGGCTGGGCACAAGGACCCGCCCGCCGGGGTCACGTACTTCAAGTGGGCCGAGAACCTTGAACTCGGGCACGGGACCTCCCAGCTCGGATCAGGCGGTAAGCAGCTCCACGGCGGCCTGGGCGTTGGCGCGGGCCGCACCGTAGGTCGCCAGGTACACGGCGCCGTTCGGCCGCCAGATCGGCAGGCCCATCTCCACGACGACCGTGTCCGGACGCGCCGCCACCACCGCCGAGACCAGTTCCCGGCTGCCTGGGTAGCGGTGCGCGTCCTTGACCACCACCACGAGGGAGCGGCCGTCGGCCTGGGCCAGCAGCGCCGCCGGGTCGGCCTCCTCCGGCTTGACCCGTACGGTCTCCGCACCCGGCAGCGCGAGCCCCCACGGCACCTCGCCCACGGCGATCGTCGGCGGCGTGTCCACCTCGACGACGAACGGGTCGACCAGCGGCGCGGCCGAGCCGGACAGCCGGACCGCCCGCCTGGCGGCGTCGAGTCCCACCCGGCCGGGTTCGAGCCCGCAGGCCGGGCCGGAGCCGAACCAGGCGCGCAGTTCGGCGACGCGGGCCGCCGCGTCCTCCAGGCGGGAGACGGGCAGGCGGCCGTCGCGGGTGGCGGCGACGATCTCGTCGATGACCCGCGTGATGTCCTCGTGCGCGGGCTCCGGGCCCAGGCACAGCAGGTCGGATCCGGCGGCCAGGGTCCTGACCGCGCCGCCCGCCAGGCCGTACCCCTCGGTGATGGCGTGCATGTCGAGGGCGTCGGTGACGACGACGCCCGAGTAGCCGAGTTCCTCCCGCAGCAGCGTCGTGAGCGCGGCGGGGGAGAGCGTGGCGGGGGTGGCGCCCGTGAGTACGGGCACCGCCACGTGCGCGGTCATGATGGACTTCGCGCCCGCCGCGATCGCGGCGCGGAACGGCACCAGTTCGCGTTCGCGCAGGAGGTCGAGGGTGACGTCCACGACGGGGAGCGCCAGGTGGGAGTCCACCCGGGTGGCCCCGTGACCGGGGAAGTGTTTGACGCAGGCCGCCACGTTCACCGACTGGAGCCCCTCGACGGCGGCGACGGTGTGCCTGGCGACCAGGGCCGCGTCGTTGCCGAAGGAGCGGGTGCCGATGACGGGGTTGTCGTCGGCGGTGTTGACGTCGGCGTCCGGCGCCATGTCGAGGTTGATGCCGCAGGTGGCCAGTTCGGCGCCGATGGCCCGGTAGACGCGGCGGGTGAGGTCGGTGTCGTCCACGGCGCCGAGCGCGGCGTTGCCCGGGTAGGGGCTGCCGACGTGGTAGGCGAGGCGGGTGACGTCGCCGCCCTCCTCATCCAGCGAGATGACGGCTTCCCCCGCCGACTTCAGCTGGGCGGTGAGCGCGCTCACCTGGTCCGAGGATTCGACGTTGAAGCCGAAGAGAGTGACGCCGCCGAGCCCGTCGGCCAGCTCGCGGAGCACCCAGGAGGGCGCTGTGGTGCCCTGGAACGCGGCCAGCAGCGTTCCCGCTGCGAGGCGGCGTAGCCCCCGATCAGTCATGATTTTTCCCATCAGTAAGTACGGCTTGCGCCCGCGCAAGCCGTACGAAACCGCGGACTAGCCCTTGACCGCGCCGGCCACCAGTCCGGAGACCATGCGGCGCTGGACCAGGAGGAAGAAGATGATGACCGGGATGGTCATCAGCGTCGAGGTGGCCATGATGCCGCCCCAGTCGGTGCCCCGCTGGCCGAAGAAGAACTGCACGGCCACGGGCATGGTGTAGCCGGTGGACTCCCTCATCAGCGTGAAGGCGAAGATGAACTCGTTCCACGTGGTGATGAAGGAGAAGATGCTGGTGGCCACCAGACCGGGGGCGACCAGCGGGAAGAGCACCTTCCAGAACGTGGTGAAGCGCGAGGCGCCGTCGATCCACGCGGCCTCCTCGAGTTCCTTCGGCACGGCCGCCACGAAGGTGCGCAGCATCCAGATGCCGAAGGGCAGGGTCAGCCCGACGTTCACCACGACGAGGCCGAACAACTGGTCGTACAGGCCCAGCCGCTGCAGATTCAGGAACAGCGGGATCAGCAGCGCCTCGGCCGGGACCATCTGGGCCACGAGGAGCAGGATGAGGAACGGCACCCGGCCCTTGAACCTGAAGCGGGCCACGGCGGTCGCCGCGAGCAGGGAGAAGACGGCGCCGATGGTCACGGTGACCACGGCGACGATCACGCTGTTCTTCAGGTAGACCCAGATGGAGTTGCCCGCCACGCCCTTGTCGAAGACGCGCTCGACGTGGTCGAGGGTGGGCTCGGTCGGGAACGGGATGAAGTCGGTGGTGAAGATCTGGTTGTTGCTCTTGAACGCGGTCGCGACCATCCAGTAGACGGGGAAGACCGCCGCGAGGAAGACCACCACGCCCGCTGTGTTGAGCGCAATGGTGGTGAGCTTGCGCCTGGTGAGCGGGTTCATCGGATGTCCTCCTGCTTGATGATCTGGCGCACGTAGACGAACGTGACGACCAGCAGGATCAGGGTCAGGAGCACGGCGATCGCGGCGCCTGAGCCCATCTTGGGCGGGCTGCGGAACGCCTCGGAGTAGGCGTACATGGACAGGTTGAAGGCGTCACGGTTGGTGGTGCCGCCCGCGAGGATGAACAACTGGTTGAAGACCTTGAAGTCCCAGATGACCGACAGCACCAGCAGGACCGCGAAGACCGGCTTGAGCAGCGGGAAGGTGATCTTCCTGAAGGTGCGGAACCCGGTGGAGCCGTCCACCTTCGCCGCCTCGTACAGCTCGCTCGGGATGCTCTTGAGCCCGGCCAGCACGGAGACCGCGATGAAGGGGAATGACTGCCAGACGACGGCGATCGTGAGGATGGTGTAGATCGACAGGGTGTCGTTCAGCCACGGTACGGCGGTCCAGTCGGACCTGCCGAACAGGGCCTGCGAGAGCCCGTCGGGCAGGAGGTTGAGGAACCAGTTGATGATGCCGGCGTCGGCGTCGGCGAGCCAGCGCCAGATGACGCCGACCGCGACCGGGGGCACCGCCCAGGCCGCCATGCAGCCGATGATCACCAGCTTGGACATCTTCTTGCCCAGGCGCTGGATCAGCAGGCCGACGAGGGTGCCCGCGACCAGCGTGAGCGTGACGGCGAACAGCGCGAAGATCACCGTGTTGCGCAGCGCCGACCAGAACAGGTCGTTGTCCAGGATCGCCTCGTAGTTGCCGAGGCCGACGGACTCGGGGGTGGTACCCCGGCGGATCTCGCGCAGGCCCACCTTCTGGGTGGACATCACGATCATCTGGAACAGCGGGTAGAGCAGCAGCCCGGCGATGATCACCAGGCCCGGAAGCAGCAGCGCGTAGGGCACGAACCAGGCGGGCAGCCCCTTGCGGGGGCGGCGCTCCTGCTTGCGGCGCCGCCCCGAGGCGGGGGACTGGTCCCCGCCTCGGGTATCGGGGGACGTCTTGATCGTCATGGTTACTGGTTGAGGATCTCTTCGAGTTCCTTGTTGGCGTCGGCGAGGGCGGTGTCGACGTTCTTCTTGCCCTCGATGACGGCCCTGGCGGCGTTCTGGACGACGGCCTTGGTCTCGCTGGCCTCGTTCCAGTTGGCGTCGTTCGGGAAGCCTCGGGCGTGGGAGAAGGCGTTGGCGAAGGCCGAGGTGGCGGGGTCTTCCGCGACCTTCTTCAGTCCTTCGGCGTAGTACGGCAGCAGGCCGCCTTCGACGGCGTAGCGGGTGCCGAACTCCTTGCCGGCGGCCAGGGCCACGAACGCCTTGGCGACCTCGGGCTCCTTGGAGTCCTTCCAGACGGCGATGTCGTTGCCGCCCTGGAAGGCGGGGGCGGGCTGGCCGTCCTTGCCGGGGATGGTGAAGAAGCCCATCTGGCTGTCCTTCATCTTGCCCTTGCTCTCCTCCTTGATGGTGGCGATGTCCCACGGAGCCGTGATGTACATGCCGACCTTGCCGTTGGAGAAGCGGGCCCGGATGCCGTCGGTGGCGAGGTTGAGCCGCGACTTGGCGCTGACGGCGTGCTTGCCCACCAGGTCGGTGTAGAAGGTGAAACCTTCCTTGAAGGCGGGGTCGGTCAGCTTGCCGACCCACTTGTCGCCTTCCTTGACGGCGAAGTCGCCGCCGGCCGACCACACGAAGGGCGACAGCGAGTAGTTGGCGTCGGTGCCGCCCACGAAGGCGAAGCCGTCGACGTCCTTGCCCTTGGACTCGGTGATCTTCTTGGCGGCGGCCACCATCTCGTCCCAGTTCTTGGGCTCTTCGAGCTTGAGCTCCTTGAACCAGTCCTTGCGGTAGAGCACGGCGCGGGTGCCGCCGCCCCACGGGGAGGCGTAGATCTCGCCGTCCACGGTCTCGTAGCCCCAGAGGTTCTGCGGGATCTCCGCGAAGTCGGGGGTGGCCTTGATGATGTCGGTGATCGGCAGGAGGGCGTCCTGCGACTGCCATTCCAGGACCTGGGTGTTACCGATCTCGGTGACGTCGGGGCCCTCGCCGCCCGCGGCGGCGGTCGTCCACTTGTCGTTGATCGCGGTCCACGGAATCCACTCGACCTTGACGTCCGCGCCGGTATCGGTCTTGAACTTGGCGGTCAGGTCGGCCATGTACTTGTTGGCCGGTTCGTTCGGGTCGCCGAGGCGCCAGACGGTGATCGTCTTGCCGGCGAACTTCGGACCGGAGGGTGCAGCTGATTCGGAGCCCGCGGCGGACGGGGCGGCACTCTCACCGGCTCCGGTGCTACCGGAGCCACAAGCGGCCAGTCCCAGTGCGAGAGCGGCTGTGGTCACCGAGGTGACCGTGATCTTCGAGATCCTCACGGGGGTTCTCCCTTCCCGGCTTAAAACGCGTCGGGGTTGCGCTCATAGGGGGTGCCGGCCCAACGGTCCGCACCTTCGCTGATCGTCAGTCGGAGTGACTGCTGCTAAACTAACAAGAAACTTTCTTAAAAGAAACAACCCGTTAGCCGATCGTGACGAGAGGGGGGCCGATCTGTGGCCCAGGGCCCGGGCACGCCGCGACTTCTGCGCAGGTTGAACGATCGCAGCGCACTCGAACTCCTCCTATCCGATGGTCCACTGACCAGGGCCGAGTTGGGAGAACTGACCGGGCTGTCCAAGGTAACCGCCGGTCAGCTGCTGGCTCGCCTGGAAGAGCGCGGGCTGGTCGAGGTGACCGGCGAGCGGGCCGGCGGGCGGGGGCCGAATGCCGCGCTCTACAGCGTGGTTCCCTCCAGTGCATATGTCGCAGGGCTGGACATTCTTCCCGAAAGTATCACCGTTGGTGTGGCGGACATCACAGGCAGGATCGTCGTCGAGGTCACAGTTGACCCACTTGATGGTAAAGATCCTGTCAAAGCCGTACAAAACGCCGTGCAGCGGGCCTGCGCCACCGCCTCCATCGACCTCACCCAACTCCGGGCGTTCGTCATAGGGACCAGGGGCGTCGTCGACCCGCGTACGGGTGACGTGCGCTTCTCCTACGACCTGCCCGCCTGGCACGTCGGAGTGCTGGCCAGCCTGCGCCGCACGCTGGGCGGCTCGGTGACGATAGAGAACGACGTCAACCTCGTCGCGCTGGCCGAGTACCGCTACGGCGCGGCCGCCGGTCAGGACGACTTCGCCGTCATCTGGGCGGGCGTCGGCCAGGGCCTGGGCGTCATGCTCGGCGGACGCCTCCACCGGGGCATCACCGGTGGCGCGGGGGAGATCGGCTGGCTGCCGGTGCCGGGCGAACCGCTGCCCGCCGACGTCAACCAGCCGCAGTCGGGCTCCTTCCAGCGCCTGGTCGGCCAGGAGGCGCTGGCCGGGCTGGCCGACGCCTACGGCGTCCCCGGCCGCAGCGTCCCCGACCAGATCCGCAACGCCCTGGCCAGGGGTACGGAGAGTTACCTCGACGAGGTCGCCGCCCGGCTGGCCGTCGGGGTGGCGGCCGTCTCCGTCGTGCTCGACCCCGGCCTGGTGGTGCTCAGCGGCGACGTCGGCAAGGTCGGCGGCGAGCGGCTGGCGGGCAAGGTCGAGCAGGCCGTGGCCCGCATCTGCCCGAGCCGCCCGACCGTCGTCAGCACCACTGTGGCGGGCAACCCGATACTGCGCGGAGCGCTCGTGGCCGCTCTCGACCAGGCCCGTGAACAGGTCTTCTCCGATACCGTGTGACAATGGCCTGTCATGCGGGACATCGTGCTGATCTCTGACCCCCGGGTGCGCGCCATCCCGGTCGCCGACTCCGGCGAGCCGCTGGCCGAGGTGAAGGGGCGGTTGCGGCTCGACTCCCGCATGGCCGACCCCGAGGGGGCCTACGCCCGGCTGCGCTCCGGGCTGCTGGAGCGTTTGGAACGTGCCGAGCGATCGCTGCCAGACGGCTTCCACCTCCTCGTCGTCGAGGGCTACCGGCCGATCGCGGCCCAGCGCTCGATCTTCGAGGAGTACTCCGCCCGGCTGCGGGAGGAGTTCCCGCACCTGTCGCCCGCCCAGGTCGCCGTGGCGGCCAGCCGGTTCGTCTCGCCCGTCGAGGTCGCCCCGCACACCGCCGGAGCCGCCGTCGATCTGACGCTCTGCGCGCCGGACGGCACCGAGTACGACATGGGTACCGAGGTCAACGCCACCCCCGAGCAGAGCGACGGCGCCTGCTACACCGAGGCGGCCGGCATCTCCGGCCAGGCGCGTGAGCACCGTCGGATCCTCGGTGCGGCCCTGGAATCGGCGGGGCTGGTCAACTATCCGACCGAGTGGTGGCACTGGTCGTACGGCGACCGCTACTGGGCCCTGGCGACCGGCGCGTCCAAGGCCATCTACGGCCCGGTGTAGTCAGGGTCGCGGTCGGCTCGGCTGACTGGCTCCTGTCAAGGTTTCCGCAGCTCGGAGCGGGAGCCGGTGAGGGTTGCGGGCTGCTTCGCGGGCGTGCGAGACTGAAGCCGAAATTAATAGGAAAGTTTATTGTCGGTTGCTTCGCGGCGTTTGTCCCGAACGGGGGTCTCCCCGGGTGAACCTGACCCTTTCCCGCTTGCTCGCCGCCCGCGCCCACACCGAGCCGGGCCAGACCGCACTCGTCGTACACGGTCGCAGCACGCTCACCTTCGGCGACTGGACACGCAGGGCCGACACCGTGGCCGCCGGGCTCCTCGCCCGGGGCCTGCGCCCGGGAGACCGGGTCGGCCTGCGCTTCTCCGCCGCCGAATGGGGCGACTACGCCGTCGCCTTCATGGGAGTGCTGCGCGCGGGGGCGGTCGCGGTGCCGCTGTCGGACCGGTCCACGCCGGCCGACCTCGACGGGCTCCTGCGCGACTGCCGGGCGGCGGGGCTGTTGCACGGCGCCGGGCCGTTACCGGGCGCCGGGCCGTACGAGGGCGGATGGCCGCTGGCGGAGACCACCGCCACCCCCACCGACCTGCCGGACGTACGGCCCGGCGCCCCCGCGCAGATCCTCTACACCCCCGGCGCCGAAGGGGTGCTCGCCACCCACGCCGGCCTGGCCCACGGCCTCGGCGGCGGAAGGCGCCCTTTCCCCCACTCCCGGCACCTGGCCCACGCCTTCCCGATCGGCACCGGCGCCGGTCAGAGCATGCTGACCGCCGCCGTCGACGCCAGACCGGCCGTGGTCACGCTCCCGCGCTTCACCCCCGGCCGGTTCGCCGCACTCATCGAGACCTACCGGGCGGGGACCGTCTTCGTCGTGCCGTCCATGGCCGTCGAACTGCTCGACGCCGGGGTGCACGACCGGCACGACCTGTCGAGCGTGCTCCTGCTCGGCTCGGTGGCCGCCCCGCTGCCCGGTCCGATCGCGCGGCGCCTCACCAGGGCCTTCCCCAGCGCGGCGATCACCAACTACTACGCCTCCGCCCAGGCTGCCGCCGTCCAGACGATCATGCTGTTCGACCCCGAGCGGCCGGGCAGCGTCGGGCGGGCCGTGGCGGGCGGCGGTGTGCGCGTCACCGCGCCGGACGGCACCCCGGCCGCACCGGGGGAGACCGGCGAGGTCTGGACGCGCACACCCGCCTGCGACCGCTGGGTCCGCATGGGCGACCTGGGCCACCTGGACGAGGAGGGCTACCTCTTCCTGGTGGACCGGGACGGCGACGTGGTCGAGTCCGGCGCGTTCAAGGTCTCCACCCTGCGCGTCGAGGCGGTCGTCCACACCCACCCCGCCGTCGCGGAGGCCGCCGTCGTCGGCGTGCCCCACCCCGTGCTGGGCCGTGTGCTCGCCGCCGTCGTCGTCACCCGCGAACCCCTGTCGGCGGCGGACCTGCGGTTGTTCCTGAAGGACCGGCTCGCCCCGCACGAACTGCCCGCCCACGTGCGAACCGTCGAGGCCCTGCCTCGCGGACGGGGCGGCAAGGTCGACAAGCGTCAACTCATGGGAGCGTTCAGATGATCGAGGCTGCGCCCGCCCGGCGGCACCCGGTGCCGTCCGGCGTGATGGGGACGGTCGGCCGTGCGGACTGACGACCTCCCGCCGTACTTCGGGCTCACCCTGCCGGAGCCGTCCGGCGGCGCCACGCACACCTGCCTGCCCGCCGCCCTCGGGCCGCTGCTGTGCGAGGGCGATCACGTGTTCGGTTCCCGGCGGGACTTCGGCGGCCGGCTCACCGAGTTCACGGGCAGGCGGCACCGGTGCCGGGAGGGCTGCCCGTCCGCCGGCGTACCGGGACGGAGCCTGCCCGTGGCCGCCGGGGTCGCACTGCACCTGAAGCGGACCGACCCGGGGCGGCTCGTCTGCGTCCACCTCGGCGCCGGCGTCTGGGGGGAGAACGCCGTCCACCAGGCGCTCGACCTGGCCGTGCGGTGGGAGTTGCCGCTGCTGGTGGTCGTCGCGCAGTCCACACCGGCCGAGCGGCCCCCGGCCGGCGGCGTCGACCACGTGCGGCTCACCGCCACCGGCCCCGACGAGATCGGGGACGCCCTCGGCGACCGCGTCCGCGGAGTGCGCGGCGGGCGCCCGCTGGTCGCCGAGTTCGACGCCCACCCCGGCCGCCGGGTCGGCACGCTCCGCGAGCCCGGCCTGCTCGCGCGGGCGCGTACCGAGACCGTCGGACGAGAGGTGGGCGCCCGATCATGCGCGTGATCGAGAACCTCAACCGCGCGCTGCACGGCCTGCTCGCCGACGACTCGCGCGCCTACCTGCTCGGCGAGGACGTCGCCGACCCGTACGGCGGAGCCTTCAAGGCCACCCGGGGCCTTGCCACCCGCTTCCCCGAGCGGGTGCTCAGCACCCCGATCAGCGAGGACGGCATCACCGGCGTCGCCACCGGGCTCGCCCTGGCCGGCGACACCGCCATCGTCGAGATCACGTACGGCGACTTCCTCGCCCTCGGCCAGTTGAGCGACTTCGCCGTGTACGGCAGGCCGCTGCCGCTGCGCCTGATCGTGCGCTGCCCCATGGGCGGCGGCAGAGGCTACGGCCCCGGCCTGCAGACGCACGTCATCGGCATGCCCGGCCTGTCGCTGTACGAGATGTCGCCCTTCCACGACAACGCCGCCGTGCTGGCCGCGATGCTGTCCAGGGGCGAGCCCGGCGTCCTGTTCGAGGACAGGATCCTCTACACCCGGCAGATGCACCACGCCGACCGGCCGTTCCGCGTCCGGATGGACGGCGAACTCGCCGTGGTCGACGTGGACGACCGGCCGGACGTCACCGTCATCGCCCCCGGCGGCGTCGTGCACCGGGCACTGACCGCCATGCGGTCGCTGCTGACGGAGCGGGGGATCTCCTGCCGCCTGCTGGTGCCGTCACGGCTGTTCCCCCTGGACCTGGGTGCGCTGGTCCCGCACCTGGGCGCGGTCGTGGTCGTCGCCGAGGAACGCACGCCCGGGGGCACCTGGGGGAGCGAGGTCGCCCACCTGCTGCGGCGGCCGGTCACCGCCGCCGTGCGCCCGGAAGGCCGGGCGCCGCTCCAGGAGTCCGGCATCCGGCACGCCGTCCTGGAGGCCCTCCGAGGTACGGAGCACGCCGCGAGCACCGGGTCAGCAGGAAGGCGGTGAGCCGGTCGAGGTCGTCCTGCTCGGTCACGTCCATCTCGACGCCGAACTCCGCCTCGACGGCGTCCATCAGCCGCGTCCGGCCGATCGAGGTCAGGCCGAGCGCGCTGAGCGGCACCTCCGCCGCCAGTGCCTCCTCGGCCGTGACGGCGTGGTCCGAGGCCTCGGCGACCAACTGGGCCAGCCTCTCCTTGATCATGTCAGCTCCCTCGCGAGGCGCTCGGCCCCCTCGTCGGACAACCGGCCGAGCTCGGCCACCAGCAGTTCCTCGACCACCCGGGCCACCGCCTCGACCGTCGGGCCGGTGAACAGCGCGCGCACGGGCACCTCCACCTCGACCGCCGCCCGCAGCCGCGACACCACCCGCACCGCCGACAGCGAGTGGCCGCCCAGGGCGAAGAAGTCGTCGAGCGCACCCACGCGCTCCCGGTCGAGCACCTCGCCGTACACCTCCGCGACCAGAGCCTCCACGGCGCCGCGCGGGGCCACGTAACCGGCCGCCGCCCTCGGCCTCGGCAGGGCGGGCCGGCCGCCGGGCGTCGGCACCAGGTCGGCGTCCGTGTGGCCGGGCGGCTGCGCCGCCGTGTCCTTCCGCTCGGGCTCGGTGTCCGTCAGCGGTTCGCCGGTGGTCAGCAGCGACACGTACTGCGCGGCCATACGCTCTGCCGTCTCCCGGTCGAACAGCTCTTCGCTGTAGATCATCACGCCCAGCAGGCCGCCATCGTCCTTCGGGTGCAGGTCGAGGGTCAGATCGTGGCGGGCGGGGTGCCAGCCGTGCGCGAACGGCTCGGCCGCGAGGCCGGGCAGCGGGTCGGCGGCGTCCCGGTGGGTGTGCAGGGCGAACAGGCTCTGGAAGAGCGGCGTCCTGCTGAGGTCGCGTTCGAGGCGCAGGGCGGCGATGAGGCGGTCCACGGGCGCGTCCGGTCGCGCCAGCGTCTCCCGTACGTTCTCGCGGGTGCGGCGCAGTACCTCCGAGAAGTCCGGATCGCCCGACAGGTCGCACCTGAGCACCGTGGTGGTGGACAGGCAGCCGATCGCCCGCTCCAGCTCGGGCGCACCGCGTCCGGCCGACGGGAGGCCCACGCAGAAGTCGAACTGCCCGCTGTGCGCCGACAGCAGGAGCTGGTAGGCGGCGAACAGCACCGTGAACGGCGTGCACCCGGCCGTGCGCGCCCGCTCGGCCACGGCCGCCACCAGCGCCGGCGGGAGGTCGAAACGCACCTCGCCGCCCGCCGTCCCCCGTACGGCCGGGCGCGGCCGGTCGGTCGCGAGGTCGAGGGCCGGGGTGCCGGACAGTCGCTCGGTCCACCAGGTGAGGTCGGGGTCGCGCCGGGGCTCCGGCCGGGGCGCGGGCACCGGCGGCGGCTCGCCCGCGTAGCAGGCGGCGACCTCCTCCCGCAGCACCCTCAGCGACCACTCGTCGGCGCTGATGAGGTGGACGACCACGACCAGTACGTGGTCGTCCGGGGCGAGTTCGATGAGGCTCACCCGGAACGGGGGCGCCTGCGCGAGGTTGAAGGCGGTGTTGGTACGGCAGGCGGCCAGCCGGGCGGCCTCCTCCACGCCCGCCGCCCGCAGGCGTTCCACCGTGAGGCGGCCGGGCGGTTCGACGACGGCCTCGGGGACGCCCCGCCCGTTGTCCGGGTAGCGGGTGCGCAGGGCCGGGTGCCTGGCCTCGATCCGGGCGAAGGCCGCGCTCAGCCGCGCGGGGTCGAGAGTTCCGCGTAATCGGTGGCTGTAGCAGCGGTTGTGGGAGGGATCGTGCGAGTCGAGGCGATGGAGAAACCAGAGCCGTTCCTGGGCTGAGGAGAGCACCGGAAAGTCCCTCTTTTAGGAAAGTTTCCTATTAATTTGGGAGTATCCCAGGCTCCGCGCGGATCGACAAGCCTGACCGAGGAGTAACTCACCGAGCGCGTTCCTCTGGGTGAGGGAACGGGAACAAACCGTACGTGACTCCCCTCATCGGGATCGAGGAGGAGTACCTCATCGTCGATCCCCACACCCGGCACGTGTCCCCCCGCGCGGCCGATGTGCTGGCCGCCGCGACGGACGTCCTCGGCGAGGACGTCGCCCATGAGATCACCCGCTTCCAGATCGAGGCGCGCACCCCGCCCTCCGCCGACCTCACCGCCCTCGGCGCCCGCCTGCGCACCGCCCGCCGCGAGGTCGCCCGCGCCGCCCGCCGGTGCGGGCTGTCCGTCGTCGCCAGCGGCATCCCCGTCCTCGGCGACGTCGTGCCCGCGCCGCTCAGCGACGACGCCCGCTACGAGCAGGGGCGCGTCCTCTACCGCGCGCTCCAGGACGAGATCAGCATCTGCGCGCTGCACGTCCACGTCGACGTCCCCGACGAGGAACACGCCGTGTACGTCGGCAACCACCTGCGCCCCTGGCTGCCCGCCCTCATCGCGCTCGCCGCCAACTCACCGTTCTTCGTCGGCCGCGACACCGGGTACGCGTCCTGGCGGGTGATCAGCTGGAGCCGGTGGCCGGTCTCGGGGGCGCCGCCGTACTTCGGCAGCTTCCAGGACTACGAGCGGGCCGTCGGCACGCTCTCGCAGAGCGGCGCGCTCATGGACGCCAGAACCGTCTTCTGGGACGCGCGGCCCTCCCCCAAACTGCCCACCGTCGAGGTACGGGTCGCCGACGTGCCGCTCGACGTCAACGACAGCCTCACGATCATCGGGCTGATCAGGGGGCTCGTCGTCACCGCACTGGCCGCCGTCGCGCGCGGCGACCGTGGGGTGCCGGTGCCGTCCGAACTGCTGCGGGCCGCCTACTGGCGCGCCGCCCGCGACGGGCTGGAGGGCGACAGCCTCGACGTCGTCGCCGGGACGCTGGTGCCCGCGCCGGTCATGGCCGGACGGCTGCTCGACCACGTCCGGCCCGCCGTGGCCGAGGCCGGTGATCTCCCCTTCGTCGCCGAAGGGCTGGCCCGGCTGGTCAGCCGGGGATCCGGCGCGGTACGGCAGCGCCGGGTACACGCCCGAGGCCACGACCTGGCCGACGTCGTCGACGACCTCATCGTCGCCACCGTGGCCTGAGAGCGCCGCCCGTCGCCGCCGCCCGTCGCCCGTCGCCGCCGCCCGCCGCCCGCCGCCCGTCGCCGTCGTCGTCGTCCGGCTCCGCTGTCGTCGTCCGTCGCCGCCGCCTGATTGACCGCGTCCGCCGACGGCGTCGTCGGGCCCGGTCAGAAGCGGACGCCGTCGAAGGTGCCGGACACCGATGGTTCCGTGGTGAACGGCTGCCACGTCAACGTCACCCGGTGGGTGCGCCCACCGGTCTCGGCGGCAAGCGTGGCGGTGGCGCGGCCCCCGGCCGTGAGCGTGATCGGGCCGCTGACCCGCAGATCGCGCACGAACCGGGCCCCGTCCAGGCTGATGTCCTGACCGAAGATGACCTGGCCCCCGCGCAGCCCCGGCTCGCTTGTCATCCGGTAGTAGAGGATGTTGGGGTTCCGGCGTGAAGCGGCGTCGGCCGCCGTGGCGATGGTCGCCGCGAGCACCCGCCGCTGACCGGCGTCGAGGATGCGGGTCGGGTGCGCCGCCGTGCCCGAGAGCCGCCGGTGATCGGCGTCAAGGGTATGGGCCGGGTGCGCAGTCGTGCCCGGCAGCCGCCGGTGATCGGCGTCGAGGATGCGGGCCGGGTACGGTGCCACGTCCGAGAGCTGCTGCGGATAGGCGCCGACCGCACGGTAGTTCTCGCCGCTGCACCGCTGCCCGTCCACCCGCTTGGTGGTCAGGAACGTACGCAGCAGGCCGCGTGCGCAGTCGCCCACCGGACCTGGGTGCCGGGTGATCGCATGCGGTGCGAACGGCACCCGCAGGACGGTCGCGTTCGGAAAGGCACGCATGGACCGCGCCACCTCGGCCGGAGGATTGACGTCCATGTCGCCTGCCACCACCATGACCGGAATGTCGGGCAGCGCCCGCGCGGGCGGACGCGGCGGGCTGTGCCTCGGCGTCGGCCAGTTGACGCACCATTCCGCGGCGGCGATGTCGGTGGCGGTCGTCAGGTCGCTGATCCGATAGGGCTCCATCGGGCGTACCCGATCGTGGTAGCGCTGGGCCTGCTCCTCCCGCTCGGCCTTCGCCGCGAACCGGTCGAACGGCGCGTTCGCGTCGCCGCAGCGGTAGGCCAGGTATCCGCCGGGGTCCGGGTGATGGCCAGGCGGACTCGTCTTGGCGAACACCTTCGCCAGTCGGCGCAGCGGGGCCGGGTCGCCGCGTAGATAGGCGTTCGCCGCCGCGACCAGTTCCCTGCCGATCACCGGGTCCTCCGCTGTGGTCATCTGGAAGGTCTGGAAGATCGTCACCTCAGGGTCGGGCCGCTCCCGCAGCCGCTCCACCAACCGGGTCCAGGTGCCCGACGGGCTGCCCGGCAGCGCGTCGCATGCCTTTGACGGCTTGCAAGCGGCGTCGAGGGCGTGGAGCTTTTCGATCTTCTTCCCCCAGGCCGCGTAGCCGTCCTCGTCGATGAGCATCGCGCTGTCCAGGAACATGGCGTCCAGGCTGTCCGGATGGTAGGCCGCGTACGCCTGCGCGAACATGGTCCCGTACGAGTTGCCGTAATAACTCACCTTGCCCAGCCCGAGCGCCCGCCGGATGGCGTCGAGATCGTGTGAGGCCTGGTCGGCGGTGAAGAACGCGCCGCGCGGACCCACGGTCTTCGCACATGCGGCGACTGTCTCCGACTGGAAGAAATCAACCCCTTCGCACCGCAGCGGTGAGGACTTCCCCATCCCACGCGGATCCATGATCAGCAGGTTCTTCTGCTGCAGCACCGGTCCGAGATGTCCCTTGATCTCGGCCTCGAACGGCAGGGCCGGCAGCGGCCCGCCCATGTTGCCCACCACCGTCCCGCCGGCCTTCTCGGCCGGAATCCAGACGAAGGCGACGGAGATCCGCTCGGAGTCGGTGTTTCCCCAGTCGAGAGGGACTTCGATGGTGCCTTCACAGCGGGTGGTGGCACTCGCGCACTCGTGGAGTCCGTCCGGTGGGGTGGCAGGCGCACCGGGCAGCAGCCCTGCCGCGAGCACGAGCCCCATGGCTTTGGTGATCATGCCCTTCAGTCTCGTCATCGAAATCCGCGCAATCCTCGCCCCTCAGGAGGATCCCCCTCTGGGAGCCTGCTCCCAGACCCGCCGCCGACCAGCACGGAACACTGGCCAGCACGGAACACTGGCCAGCACGGAACACTGGCCAGCACGGAACGCCCGTCAGCACGGAACGCCGGTCAGCACCTGACGCTGGCCAGCACGGAACACTGGCCAGTGCCGAGCGCCGGTCAGCACGGAACGCCCGTCAGCACCTGACGCCCGTCAGGCGCGCAACCGAAGCCCTCGCGGCGTCGGATGGAAACCCGCGGCCTCCAGCGCCGCAGCCAGTGGAGACTCGGTGATGGAGGTTCCATCGGCTCGCTCGACCGTGAGCTTCCCGAGAGCCCCTTCTCGGACGGCCAACGCCAACGCGTCCACGGACGGCTGCAACCGTTCGTCGTCGACGAAGGACAGCAGCGTCTTCCCGCCTCGCTCGACGTACAACGCCAGATGCCCGTCCACTATCACCACCAGCGCACCGGCCTTCCGCCCAGGCTTGTGCCCCACTTCGCCGGGACGTCCAGGCCATGGCAGTGCCGCGCCGTACGGATTGGCCGGATCCGCCGCCGCCAGCACAACAACCCGACTTTCCGCCCTCTCCCGCCCGAACCCGGGACCCTCGCCGGCGCCAAAGCCCGCCATAGCGCTGCTACCAGGGCCTACTACGCCGTAGGCGCCGGAACCTCCGCCGTCGCCGGCATCGGCGACCTCGGCACCTGTGCCTTTACCTCCGTCCTCATCGGCGCCGATGACCTCGGCATCCGTGACTTCACCCCTGTCGCCGTTGGCGTCGACGACCTCGGCGTTCTTGCCTTTACCCCCGGCGTTGAGGGCTCTGTTGCCCACGCTGACGCCCTCACCTTCCGCGCCCGGCTCCCGGGTATCTCCACGGGAGTCCTCGTCCACGGCACCGTGTGTCCCGGTACCCCGATCAGAGTCCCCGCCTTCGGCGCCGGGGGCCCAGGGCGGGGGAGCGGACAGTGGACGCGGTGAAGCGGCGCGCATGCGGTCGACCGCGCCCGGAAGGGCGAACTGGGCGCCGCCCAGCCCTTCGACGAAGTACCCGCGACGGCAGCGCCCGCTCTCCTCGAAGGCCCGCAGAACCTGATAGACAGGCGTGAAACCCCCCGGCAGACGTTCGGAGGTGACCGCGCCTCTGGTCAGGACGCCGTGCCGTTCGAGCAGCACCTCGGCCTGTGCCTGGGCCCGCTGTGTGGCGTCGGCGGCCGGTGCGGGCAGGAGCCACCAGCGCCCGCCGACCGTCGGCGGTCCGCTGCGCGTCGGAAGCACCGCCCGCCGTCGCCGCGTCGAGGCGGGACGATGGGCGGGCCGACCGCTCCCGAGCGTGGCACGCAACGGCGCCATGGTGTCACCGGTGACCCGTCCGGACCACACGAGGTCCCAGAGCGCGGTGGCCAGAACGGTGTCGTCGAGCGAGCCGATCTGGTCGGACAGTCCCCGGAAGAACACCGCCCCACCACCGCCGAGAGCCTCAAGGATCTGCTCGTGGAGCGGGGTGAACGTGATGTCCGCCGGTTCGGGCATCAGGAGGGGCGCGGTGTCGGAGTAATACAGCGAGACCCAGCCGTCCCCACCCGGCAGTGAACCCTGCCCGGTCCAGATGACCTCGCCGGAGGAGGTCAGCTCATCGAGCAGCGCGGGCTGGTATCCGGGCACCCGCGCGGGCAGCACCAGCGTCTCCAGCGCGGACGCGGGCACCGCCGCCCCCTGAAGCTGTTCGAGCGCACGCACCAGCGAGTCCATGGCCCGCGCCGCCCCGGACCGGGCGTGACCTCCACCGGCACCGCCGCCCGAGCCGTACACACCGGAGCCCTGATCACCGCCGCCATACCCGCCCACGCCACCACGAGCGCCACCGCCACCAGCGCCGAGCCCACCCCCGTAAAACACACCCTCGCGAACCCCACGCTCATGGACCCCGTCATCGGCACCCGGCCCACCCCCGTGAACCCCACCCCCGGCACTGAGGCCACCTCCGTGAACCCCACCCCCGGTACCGAGCCCACCCCCGTAACCCTCGCCACGGGCACCGAGCTCGTCACTGGCACCTCCACCACCGGCACCGAGCTCGTCACTGGCACCTCGGGCACCGAGCCGCCCGCTGTCGGCGCTCCACGCGCCGCCCAGGCCACGTCGGCTGGCGCCGGGCCGGCTTCCGGGTCTGCGGAGGGAGGTCATGGAGACACCCGCGATGCCATGCCAAACCGGCAGGAACCGGGCGAGGGTCTCAGGCGTGACCGGTTCGACCTCCTTGCGGAGCCGGGCCAGCGACCGCCGCCGCAGCAACCGCAGCACCCCCGCGTCACACCACTCCTCACCCCGCCCACCAGGCCGGAACTCGCCGCTGACCACCCGGCCGGGACCGGCCAGCCGCCGCAGCGCGTCCGTGACGACCGCCACCCCCAGCCCGAACCGCGCCGCGACCGTTCCCGCGTGGAAGGGCCCGCGGGTACGGGCGTGCCTGGCCACGAGGTCGGCCAGCGGATCGGCGACGGGTTCGAGGAAGACATGTGGTACGCCGACGGGCAACGGCACGCCGAGCGCGTCACGCACCCGCGCGGCGTCCTCCACCGCCACCCACTGCTCCTCGCCCGCGATCCTGACCGCGATGGCCCGCCGCGCCGCCACGAGTTCGGCCAGCCACCCGGGATCGCCCCCGCGTACGCTCACGTCGGCCGCCAGCAGCGGCCCGTGGGAACGCAGCAGGTCGGAGAGGTCCTCGGCATCGCGCAGCGGCCGATCGAGCCGGGCCAGCTCGCGCTCGGCGTCGGCGATCACGTCGGGGTCGAGCAGTTCGCGCAGGTCGGCCTGGCCGAGCAGTTCGGCCAGCAGCGAGGTGTCGAGCGCCAGCGCCTGCGCCCGCCGCTCGGCCAGCGGCGCGTCGCCCTCGTACATGAACGCGCCCACGTAGTGGAACAGCAGCGACGCCGCGAACGGCGACGCCTGCGAGGTCTCCACCTCGACGATCCGCACCCTTCGCGCGGCGATGTCGCGCATCAGCTCCACCAGCCCCGGTACGTCGAAGACGTCCTGCAGGCACTCGCGCATCGTCTCCAGGACGATCGGGAACGAGGAGTACCGGCTGGCCACACCCAGCAGGTGGGCGGCGCGCTGCCGCTGCTGCCACAGCGGGCTGCGCCTGCCGGGCGTACGGCGGGGCAGCAGCAGCGCCCGGCCCGCGCACTCGCGGAAGCGCGCGGCGAACAGCGCGGAACCGCCGAGTTCCTCGGTGACGATCTGCTCGATCTCCTCGGCGTCGAAGGCGGCCACGTCGGAGGGCGGCTCGGCGAGGGTGTCGGGGATGCGCAGCACGATGCCGTCGTCGGAGTGCACGGCCTGCACGTCGACGCCGTAGCGTTCGCGCAGCCGCCGGTTGATCGCGAGCGCCCACGGGGCGTGCACCCGCGCGCCGTAGGGGGAGTGGATGACCACGCGCCAGTCCCCGAGTTCGTCGTGGAAGCGCTCGACGAGCAGGGTGCGGTCGTCGGGGACGTAGCCGGTGGCCTCCCGCTGCTCGGCGAGGTAGGCGAGCAGATTGCCCGAGGCGTACTCGTCGAACCCCGCAGCTCTGATGCGCGTGTCGTCGGGGGCGCGCAGGAACTCGCCGATCGCCCGGCCCAGCTCGGCGGGTCTGCCGGGGGTGTCTCCGTGCCAGAAGGGCAGTTTGCCCGGTTGGCCGGGCGCGGGAGAGACGAGGACGCGGTCTGCGGTGATGTCCTCGATGCGCCAGGATGTCGCGCCGAGGACGAAGACGTCGCCGACGCGTGACTCGTACACCATCTCCTCGTCGAGCTCGCCCACCCGGGAGGCTTTCTCGCCGACGAGGAAGACGCCGAACAGGCCGCGGTCGGGGATGGTTCCGCCGCTGGTCACGGCCAGCCGCTGCGCGCCGGGGCGGCCCTTGAGGGTGCCGGTGACGCGGTCCCACACCACGCGCGGGCGCAACTCGGCGAACTCCTCGCTGGGGTAGCGGCCGGCGAGCATGTCGAGCGTCGCCTCCAGCGCCGTGCGGGGGAGCGTGGCGTAGGGGGCGGCCCGCCGTACGAGGGACTCGAGTTCGTCGACCGTCCACTCGTCGAGCGCGGTCATCGCCACGATCTGCTGAGCCAGCACGTCGAGGGGATTACGCGGATAGCGCATCTCCTCGATCTGGCCCGACTTCATGCGCTCGGCGACGACGGCCGTCTGCACGAGGTCGCCCCGGTACTTCGGGAAGATCACGCCCTTGGAGACCGCGCCCACCTGATGGCCCGCGCGGCCGATGCGCTGCAGGCCGCTGGCCACGCTCGGCGGCGACTCGACGCAGGCGACGAGGTCGACCGCGCCCATGTCGATGCCCAGCTCCAGGCTGGAGGTGGCGACGACGGCGGGCAGCCGGCCCGATTTCAGCGCCTCCTCGATCTGGGAGCGTTCCTCCTTGGATACCGACCCGTGGTGGGCGCGGACGATCTCGGGGACGGCCCCCTTGCTCGCCCCCGCCTGCGCCATCAGATCGGCGGGCATCCGGGCGGGACCGTCGAAGGCGGCCAGATCGACCGGTCGCGGTTCGCGCTCGTAGGCCAGTTCGTTGAGCCGGGTGCACAGCCGCTCGGCCAGGCGCCGCGAGTTGGCGAAGACGATCGTGGAACGATGGGCCTCGATCAGGTCGTACAGCCGGTCCTCGACATGCGGCCAGATCGACCGGTTCGCCGGTTCGGCGAGGTCGTCGTGCGGCTCGGCGGGACGTGACCCGGTCTCCGTCATGTCCTCGACGGGGACGACGACCTCGACCTCGATCCGCTTGTCGGAAGGCGGCTGGACCACCGCCGCGGGCCGCGCGCCGCCCAGGAACGCCGCCACCTCGCTCACCGGCCGCACCGTGGCAGACAGGCCGACGCGCTGGGCGGGCCGGTCGAGCAGGGCGTCGAGCCGCTCCAGGCTGAGCGCCAGGTGCGCGCCGCGCTTGGTGGCCGCCACCGCGTGCACCTCGTCGACGATCACCGTACGTACGCTCGCGAGCGTCTCGCGCGCCTGGCTGGTGAGCAGTAGATAAAGGGACTCGGGGGTGGTGATGAGGATGTCGGACGGTTTGGCCGCGAAGCGCCTGCGATCCTCGGCAGGGGTGTCGCCGGAGCGGATCGACACCGTGATCTCGGGAACCGGCAGGCCGAGGCGGCGGGCCGTCTGCTTCATGCCCGCGAGCGGCGCACGCAGGTTGCGCTCGACGTCGACCGCCAGCGCCTTCAGCGGCGAGACGTAGACGACCTTGGTGCCCTTGACCGGCTCCGGTTCGGCGGCGAGGTGGTCGAGCGACCACAGGAACGCCGCGAGGGTCTTGCCGGACCCGGTCGGCGCGACCACCAGCGTGTTGTCGCCGCGCGCGATCGAGGCCCACGCGCCCTCCTGGGCGGCTGTGGGGGCGGCGAAGGCGCCGGTGAACCATTGCCTGGTCGTCGTGGTGAAGTGGTCGAGCGAGCTCACGGATTCATAGTGCCTCGCCGTACCGACAGAATCGGCATCGGCCCCTCACCGCGAGGTTGAGCGGCGTGTGAGCGGACATACAGCGACTGTGACCATCGATTACGCGGCCATCGAGGCTCGCAGGGCGGACATCAGAGACAGATACCTGTTAGCGCACCGGCCCTCCAGCAGCGCTCGCGGCCTCCACCACTTCGCCCTGCTGTCGTCGGACGTGGAACGGACCGTCCGCTTCTACCAGGAGCTCCTGGAGTTCCCGCTCACGGAGATCTTCGAGAACCGCGACTACAAGGGCTCCAGCCACTTCTTCTTCGACATCGGCAACGGCAACCTGCTGGCCTTCTTCGACTTCCCCGGCCTGGACCTCGGACCCTACAGGGAAGTGCTCGGCGGGTTGCACCACATCGCCGTCTCCGTCGATCCCGCCACCTGGGAGCGGCTGCGCGGGAAACTGGAGACGGCCGGCGTGCCGCACCAGGTGGAAAGCGGCGCCTCCGTCTATTTCAGGGACCCCGACGGCGCCCGGCTGGAGCTGCTCGCCGACCCTCTCGGAGAGATGTACGGCTCGCGAGTGCTGTGACTCTCGGCGTTCGCCACGGCGAACCGCAGCGGACGTCCGGTGACCTTCAGTGACCGCTCGGCGGCACGCAGGGCCGGATCAGGGCCGATCAGTACCGGTCCGGCCGCTCGGTGTTGCTCAGCGGATTGCTCAGCGATCGCTCAGCGGCGTGATGCGCGGCGCGTGTGCGGGCGGCCTGCGCGGGGCTGCTCCCGCAGGCCCGAGTGCCGCTCCGAGCGTTCCGCCTTCTCCTGGCGGACGGTCTCGCGCATCAACGCCAGGACATGGCGGCGCCTTGCCCTGTTGCTACGTTTCTTGGCTGAGGTGGGGGGTTTGGCTGACGAAGACTTGGTGGTCTTTGGCATGTGCGTGTCCTACCCACCTCCGCGCCGGTTCCATACTTGGGTCATGCGTCTGACCGAGTTCTGGAGAAGGATGCGCGCCCATTTCGGTGACGCGTACGCGGAGTCGTGGGCGCAGGACTACGTGCTCTCGCCCCTGGGCGGGCGCACGGTCGTGCAGGCGCTGGCGGACGGCGACAGCGCGAAGTCGGTCTGGCGGGCCGTCTGCCAGGTGGAGAACGTCTCAGCCAAGCTCCACTGAGACGCCCAGCGTCTCGCGGAGCGCCCTGAGGGTTCCCTCCAGATCGTCCGCGCTGCCCTGGCCGCGCGGTGACCACAGGAACAGCCAGCCCCGGTGCGCCGGGGTGGCGAAGATGATCGTCTGTCTGCCCGTGCGCGGGTGCCATGCCCACAGCACCGGATCGTCATCGCCCACCATGCGTCCCACCAGCCCGTGTTTGGGCAGAAGCCCGGCCAGGGCCTCCAGATGGGTACGTCGTTCACCGGTGTACGCGCCTGTCACGTCGCCGCCCTTCGACCGTTGCTCTCAGGATCTCCCCAGCTCATGGGCATGGCAACAGTCCCGGCGCATTGCCCGGTAATGTCCTCGGGATCCGGTCTCGCGCGACATGATCGTCCCAGCTCTCGCGCGTGTTCCCGGACAGATCGAACAACCGTTCGGCTACGATGGGCGCACGCCGTTCCCGGCGATCGCCAGAAAATTGTCGGTGCCGGGCCGTACCTTCTCACTCGACCGACCGGACCACGACCCATCAGGGGAGTTCCATGGCTATCAACGACCGCGAGAAGGCCCTTGAGACTGCCCTCGCTCAGATCGAGCGGCAGTTCGGCAAGGGCTCCGTCATGCGCCTCGGCGACGACGCGCGCGCCCCGATCGAGGTGATTCCCACCGGGTCGATCGCGCTCGACGTCGCGCTCGGCATCGGCGGGCTGCCCCGGGGCCGCATCGTCGAGATCTACGGTCCCGAGTCGTCGGGTAAGACCACGGTCGCCCTGCACGCCGTGGCCAACGCCCAGCGCGCGGGCGGCATCGCGGCCTTCATCGACGCCGAGCACGCCCTCGACCCCGAGTACGCCAAGAAGCTCGGCGTCGACACCGACGCGCTGCTGGTCTCCCAGCCCGACACCGGTGAGCAGGCGCTGGAGATCGCCGACATGCTCATCAGGTCCGGCGCCGTCGACATCATCGTCATCGACTCCGTCGCCGCCCTGGTGCCGAAGGCCGAGATCGAGGGCGAGATGGGCGACAGCCACGTCGGCCTCCAGGCCCGGCTGATGTCCCAGGCGCTGCGCAAGGTCGCCGGAGCCCTCAGCAGCACCGGCACCACCGCCATCTTCATCAACCAGCTGCGCGAGAAGATCGGCGTCATGTTCGGCTCGCCCGAGACCACGACCGGTGGCAAGGCGCTGAAGTTCTACGCTTCGGTCCGCCTCGACATCCGCCGCATCGAGACCCTCAAGGACGGCACGGAGGCGGTCGGCAACCGCACCCGCGTCAAGGTCGTCAAGAACAAGATGGCGCCGCCGTTCCGCGTCGCCGACTTCGACATCCTGTACGGCATCGGCGTCTCCCGCGAGGGCGGCCTGATCGACATGGGTGTGGAGCACGGCTTCGTCCGCAAGTCCGGCGCCTGGTACACCTACGAGGGCGACCAGCTCGGCCAGGGCAAGGAGAACGCGCGCAACTTCCTCCGGAACCACCCCGACATGGCCAACGAGCTGGAGAAGAAGATCAAGGACAAGCTGGGCGTCGGCCCGCGCCTCGACGCTCCCGCCGACGCGCCCGCGACTCCGGCGCCCGCCCCGGCCGCCGCCGCTGCTCCGTCCGGCCGAGGCTCCAAGGCGTCCACGCCCAAGCCGGGTGATGTCTGACCGGCGGCTTCCCTGACCGGCAGCCGCATGGCCACGACCTCATGAGCGACCAGTACCCCCAGGTGCACCGCCCCGACGACGGCACCTGGCCGGATCCGCCTGCCCGATCGCGCCGTTCCGCCGGTTCAGGCGAACGTGCGGGTGGTGGGGCCGGCAAGCAGGGCGGGCGCCCAGGGGATGGCGCCTGGCCTGCTTCGCTGGAGGAACTGCGTGCCCTCCGCCGTGCCCAGGAGGCTGCGGAGGAGGGGGTGTCCGCAGCGGAGTGCTTCTCTGCGGACGACTCTTCGGAGGAAGACCCTTCCCAAGGTTCCGCCCCGGGCAGAGGACTCTCGAACGGCGAAAGGTTTCCTGGCGGAGAGTGGCGCCGAGGGGCGCAGCCGCCTGCCTCCGGAGAGCCGTCAGGGGCCTCGGCTGTCGGCGGCGCCGCAGAGGCGGCGGCATCCGTGGCGGGACAGGCTGAGGAGTCCGCTGCGGACCCCTCCTTGGCGTTCGGGATCACGGAGGAGGTCTCCGCAGACCCTGTGGTCGAGGGCGGCGGCCCGAACGGGTGGGTGACGGCAGGCGGTGACCCGGCGGCCGGGGTGCCGTCGGGCATGGCCGGCGTGAACGGGGTGGGCGACGCATGGTCGGATGAGGGCTCTGGCAGGTCGCCTGACAACGGTGCTGGTGCGTTGTCCGGCAACGGTGCTAACGGTGCTGCGTTGTCCGGCGACGGTGCTGGAGTGTCCGGCATGGGTGTCGGCGGGTCGCCGGGCAAGGGTGTCGGCGGCCTGGGTGTCGCTGCCGAGAGCCAGGAGGGCTCGGGGGAGTCTTCGGCTGCGGAATGGAAGTACACCTGGGCCGAAGAGCCCGTTCGCGAGGGGCGGAGATCTCGGCGTACCAAGCGAGGGCCGAGGCCCGCCGACGGAGGCGCCGACGCGGGCTTCGGGTCGGACGGCTTCGGGCCGAAGGACAAGGGGCAGGGGATCTACGGAGGCCGTGGGAAGGACTTCGAGCCGGGTGAGGGGGTTCTCAGCGGCGGTCGGGAGGACTCTGGGCCGGGTGCACGCGGTCTCGGAAGGCGCAAGGCAGGCTCCGGTCTGGAGGCGGGGGACCTTGGAAGCGGTGATCGGGGTTTCGAGGCTGGAAGCGGCTCCGACAGCCGGAGCGACTTCGGTGCCGGGACGGACGGTGAGGAATTCGGCGGCGGTGAAGCCTCTGAGCCAAGCCGGGGAGTTCTCGGCGGTGGCGGGGGCTTTGGGCTGGGCGAGGAGGAAGAGGGGCCAGACGGTCGCCGGAAGGGCGCAGGGCGGGGGAAGCGGGGCCGGAAGGGCGGGCGGGGCCGAGGGCGTAGCGGGTGGTCGGCCGATGGGCCTGATGAGGACGCTCCTGCGGGGAGCGGGCCGCCTGCGGATCCTGCGGCGGTTGCGCGCAACATCTGCCTGCGGTTGCTCACCATGGCCCCCAAGACGCGCGCCCAACTCGCTGCGGCGATGAAGAAGCGGGAGGTGCCCGAGGAGGTGGCCGATGCCGTACTCGATCGATTCACCGAGCTCGGGCTGATCAACGATGAGGCGTTCGCCGAAGCCTGGGTCGACTCCCGTCATCATGGCCGGGGGCTGGCTCGGCGGGCGCTCGCGGCCGAGCTCCGGCATCGTGGGGTGGACGGGGAGACCGTCAACGAGGCCGTTGAGCGCCTCGACTCCGATCAGGAGGCGGAGATGGCGCGGCAACTGGTCGATCGGAAGCTTCGCTCCACGCGAGGGCTCGATCCGCAGGTTCGCACGCGGCGGCTGGCCGGGCTGCTGGCGCGTAAGGGGTACTCGGGTGGCGTGGCGTTCCGGGTGATCCGCGAGGCGCTGGAGCAGGAGGGCGTCGACCTGGATGAAGACTTCGGTTGAGGCTGCGGTCCGGTCGTCTGTGTGAAACGTCCGGCTACGCCCGATGCCGTGTCCCCTGCCGCGTCCGCTCTCGTGTGCTGCGTCCTGCAAAGAGCCGTTGTCGGTGGGGCAGCCGAGAGCGGCCGGGTGAATGTGGGGCCAGACCCCGAGATGTCGGGCAAGTGCCGGGTTGAGCGGGAGCAATGGAGGCGTCGGAGGACGTCGGCGGCGGAAGAAGCCCATCGCGTCCTCTACGCCGGGCAACTCCATTCCCGTGCCGGGCGATCACGTTCCTACGCTGGACGGCCACGTTCCCCTGCCGGGCGGCCGCGTTCCTGCGCAGGACGGCCGTTTCCCGATCGGGTGGGTGGTTGTGCCTCCCGGGCCTGGGGTGTAGGTGCCTGGGGCCGTGACGTGTCCGGGAGGCTTTCGTTTCGGGAAGGGTGGCGGTGTCCCCGCTGGGCGGCCGAGTTCCCGTGCTGGGCGGCCGTTTCCGTCGTTTGGTGGGTGGTCGTGCTTCCCGGGTTCGGGGGCGGGGGCTGTGAAGTGTCCGGGAGGTCATTTCCTGTGAAGAGTGGCTGTGTCCGCCGCTGAGTGATCGTGTTCCGCGCCGGGCGACCGTGCCTGTCGTACCTCGGGTGGCTGTGACTCCCGCGGCGATGGCCGTCGACGATGTTCGAGAGGTCTTAGGTGGGGCTGCAGGTGAGGGGCGGGTGGTGGTCGGATGCTGCCTGGTTTCCGGCCGGAGGAACCACCGCCGTGGCGGCCGGAAACCAGGCGGCGGAGGTCAGTCCGCGCAGATCGCGTAGACGCTGATGCCGACGGTGCTGTGACCGTCCTGGCGGCCGAGGCCTATCCAGCCGCGCCCGTCAGGCGTGGGGAAGGAGCCGACGAGGATGGCGCGCTCCCCCTGGGCCTCGGCGCCGCCGCCGAGCACCCGCTTGTTGCCGGGGCACTGGGCGACGCGGCGCTGGAAGTTGTTGACGTTGGCGTTGGGCAGGGTGACGATCTGGTACCCCGGCGGAAGAGCGGACGCCGCCGCAGGCTTGGCCTCGACGGTGGCGGCGCTGGCTGCCAGCGGCGCGATGGCCGCCATGCCGGCGGCGACGGCGACGGCGGCGAGGGTGATTCTGTTCAGCTGCATGTGCTGCTCCTTCTTTCCTGCTCCCTCACCTCGTTCGCGGTACGGCACGAGGACGAGGACGTGCTGGTGGTGCTCGCGTGATGAGGGAGACGTGGGGGATTTACACGGTGAGTATCCGTGCAAGCACTCTCCGTGTCTATAGGGAATCGGTGTGGTGGGCGGATGGTGGGGGTTTGGCGGGAAGCGGAAGCGACTGTTCGTGGCGACGGTGACACGCATGACGAGGTGTTTGCTTGCCCGTGGCCTGTTCCACACATAACCTCGACCCCAGTGAGGAGTTACTCCGCGCAGTGCGGATTGCCATACCGGTGAACTACGTGCGAATGGGCTCGATTGACCGAGACAGGCGGGGTGTTGGCCAGGAGAGCCGACACCTGGTCGGTCCTGGATTGATATCGGTGGTGCCGATTGGGCGTTTCGTGCCGCGCGTGTGACGCCTCCCGTTTTTCAGGCCGCGTTTTGAACCTTTGCGACGCGAGGAGGGCGGGGAGCACATGGAGCCGCTGGTCATGGTGCTGTTGGTGGCGGTGCTCCTGCTGGTGTTCGTGACCCTTGCCACCTTGGTGCTGGTGTTGCGGCGAACAGCGGGGCATGCCCAAGGCCCACCTCCATTGACCGACGAGCAGCTCGCCGCCGTACACGACGAGCTCGAACTCGCCCGCCGCGAGGCGGGGGAGATCCTCGGGAAGGCGGAGTCCGACGCCGAGGAGGCGACGCGGCGCTCCGAGGCCGCGGAGCGAACGCGTAGGGAGGCCGAGGAGGAGACGCGCGCCCTGAAGTCAGAGATCAAGGAGCTGCGGACCGATCTCGAACGCCGCGAGGGCCGGCTGGCCGAGCGTGAGCAGCGTCTCGACGAGGAGGCGCGCAGACAGAGTGAGCGCGACCGCAAGCTCGCCGAGACCGAGACCGAGCTCGCGGGCCGGCGCGACGAACTGCTGCAGGTGGAGCGCGAACGGCAGGCCATCCTCGAACGCGTGGCCGGGCTCACGGCCGACCAGGCCAGGTCCGAGCTCGTCAAGGAGATCGAGAACCAGGCCAAGCGCGAGGCCGCGCTGATCATCAGGGAGATCGAGAGCGACGCCCGCAAGGAGGGCGAGAAGCGCGCCACCAAGATCGTGACGCTGGCGGTGCAGCGCATGGCCTCCGAGCAGACGGCCGAGTCGGTGGTGAGCGTCCTGCACCTGCCCGGCGACGACATGAAGGGCCGGATCATCGGACGCGAGGGGCGCAACATCCGCGCGTTCGAGTCGACGACCGGGGTGAACCTGATCATCGACGACACCCCTGAGGCCGTCCTGCTGTCGTGCTTCGACCCGGTCCGCCGTGAGACGGCACGGCTCACGCTGGAGAAGCTGGTGCTCGACGGGCGCATCCACCCGCACCGCATCGAGGAGGTCTACGACCGCAGCCGCCAGGAGGTGGCCGAACTGTGCGCGCGCGCCGGTGAGGACGCCCTGGTCGAGCTGGGCATCACCGACATGCACCCCGAGCTCACGCTGCTGCTCGGCCAGCTCCGCTACCGCACCTCCTACGGTCAGAACGTGCTCAAGCACCTCATCGAGTCCGCGCACATCGCCGGCATCATGGCCGCCGAGCTGCGGTTGAACCAGACCCTGCTGAAGCGCTGCGCGCTGCTGCACGACATCGGCAAGGCGCTGACGCACGAGGTCGAGGGCAGTCACGCGCTGATCGGCGCGGAGATCGCCCGCAGGTACGGCGAGCACGAAGACGTCGTCCACGCGATCGAGGCGCACCACAACGAGGTCGAGGTCCGCACGGTCGAGGCGGTGCTGACCCAGGCGGCCGACGCGATCTCGGGCGGCCGCCCGGGAGCGCGGCGCGAGTCGCTGGAGGCGTACGTGAAGCGCCTGGAGCGACTGGAGGAGATCGCCCAGTCGTACGACGGCGTGGAGAAGGTCTTCGCGATGCAGGCCGGGCGCGAGATCCGGGTCATGGTGAAGCCGGACGCGATCGACGACATCCAGGCGCAGGTGATCGCCCGCGACGTGGCCAAGCAGGTGGAGGAGGAGCTCACCTACCCGGGCCAGATCCGCATCACGGTCGTGCGCGAGTCGCGGGCGACGGAGTTCGCCCGGTAGGGAGGCTCCCTACCGGGCGGTGGGGCTCAGCAGCTCAGGTTGCCGCCGGGGGTGACACCGAGCAGGCCGGTGAAGCGCTGGTAGGCGTTGACCCGGCTCTGCACCTGGGCGGGGTTGCCGCCGTTGCACTCCAGGGCGCCGTTGATGCTGCGGATCGTCTCACCGAAGCCTCGGCTGTTGACCATGGCGCTGTGCGGGGTCATCGTGCCGGGGCCGTTCTGCGTCATCCAGTACCAGATCGCGGTCTTCCACGCGACGGCCGACTCCCGCTCGACCCGCCACGGGTCCTGGAGCAGGTTGAGGCCGAGCGCGTCGCCCGCGGCCTTGTAGTTGAAGTTCCAGCTGAGCTGGATGGGCCCGCGCCCGTAGTAGGCAGCCTGCCCGGCGGGGCAGCCGTACGGCTGGGTGCGGTCGCAGTAGTGCGGGTAGTTCGCGGTGTTCTGCTCGACGATGTGGACGAGTCCGCCGGTCTCGTGGTTGACGTTGGCGAGGAAGGCGGCGGCCTCCTGCTTGCGGATCGTGTCGCTACCGGTCTTGGCGAACGCAGGGTAGGCGCTCATCGCGCTGGTCAGACCGCTGTAGGAGTAGAAGGAGTTGCGGCTCGGGAACATCTGGTTGAAGACGCTCTCGGACACGACGAAGCCCGGGTTCGGGTTGGGGTTGCCGCCCCCGCAGTCGTACGGTTCCCAGTACCAGGTGCTGATCGTCGGGTCGTAGCCGGGGTTGTCGTGCTCGGCCCGGTAGTGGTTGCCGTCGGTGTAGCGGACGATGCTGCCTGCGGTGTACCACTGCCCGGCCACCCAGTTGGGGTAGGTGCACGGGGTGCCGCCGCCGCTGCCGCAGCTGCCCTGGCTGGTCCAGACCGCCGCGGTGCCGGGGGTCTCGTTCTGGGTCCACCAGCGGGCGGTCCAGTTCTGGCCGGAGTGTGAGACGACCGCGCCGCCGGTGTAGGCGGTGGCGGAGTTCCAGGCGGTGGCGCATTCGGCGGCCGAGGCGCTGGCCATGGGCAGGGCCACCGAGGCGGCGCCGGTGAGCAGGCCCAGTGCCATGAGCGGGGCCAAGATCCGTTTCCTGAGCATCGATCGCTCCTTCCGCCCGGGGCTGGGGGTTCCGGGCGCTATTATTAGGAAACTTTCCTAAGGATTGGCGCGATCGTAGGACGACTGACAGGGCTTGACAAGACCCAATCCGGTCGGTCAAGGTCGGCGCTGCCAGAACAGCTGCTGGTAGAACGCGAGCTCGGCCGCCAGCGCCGCCGTACGGGTCTCCGCCCGCCGGAATCCGTGAGACTCGCCGTCGAACACCAGATACGTGCACGGCACCCCGCGCTCGGTCAGCGCGTCGGCGAACGCGGCCGACTGCTCCGGCGGCACCACGGGATCGTCGAGCCCCTGCAGCAGCAGCATCGGGCAACTCACCCCGTCCACGTGCGACAACGGCTCGCGGGCGGTGAACAGGGCCGGGTCCACCAGCCATTCGAGGTAGCGGGACTCGAAATCGTGCGTGCTCGCCGCGAGCGGCGCCAGCGAACTGACTCCGTAATAGGACACCCCGCCTGCGAAGACATCGGAGGTGCCACAGGCCGCCATCACCGTCCAGCCGCCCGCACTGCCGCCCCGCACCGCGATCCGCGCCGGGTCGGCCATGCCCGTGGCCGACAGCCAACCGGCCGCCGCGACCGTGTCCTCCACATCGACGACGCCCCAATCGCCCTTCAGCAGGTCGCGGTAGGCGCGGCCGTACCCGGAGGATCCGCCGTAGTTGAGGTCGAGCACGCCGATGCCGCGCGAGGTGAAGAACGCCTTCTCCAGGTCGAGTTCGCAGGTCGCGTGGCCGGTCGGGCCGCCATGGACGAACACCACGTAAGGCACCGGCCCGGCGGCGCGGGCCACCGGGTGGGTGGGAGCGTACAGGTAGGCGTGGATCCGGCGGCCCGAGCCGCCCTCGAACGCGACCGGCCGGGGTGTGGGCAGGTAGCCCGGGCCGGGCAGCGACAGGACACCCGGGCGGAACCCGTCGGCGGCGCCGGAGCGCAGGTCGATCCGGGTGACCGTCTTGGGGGTGGTGCCGTCGTACCGCAGACCGACGAGCGTGCTGCCGTCGGCGGCGAGCGCCGGATCCCACCCGCCGCCCGGCCCCACGTCGCCCAGCGTGCCGAGGGCCGGGTCGAGGATGCCGAGCCGCAGGTCTCCGGTCCCGTGCAGCACCGCCACCCGGCCGTCGCCGAGCACCTCGTACGGTCGCCACCCCAGCTTCCACGGCGGCCAGGCGAACTCCTCGGCGGCGCGGTGCACCTCGACAAGGCCGGGGCTGTCGCGGCCGGTCAAGTAGAGATTCCACCAGCCGGACACATCGGACAGCAGGTAGAGATGGTCGTCGTCGCGCCACTGGGGGAACAGCACGGACTCCTCCGCGCCGCCCGCGACCGTCCATGTGGCGCGGTCGGACAGGCGCAGCACCCGAAGTTCGGTGCCGTTCCACGGCATGCGCGGATGGTCCCACGTCACGTACGCCAGATGGGTGCCGTCGGGGGACAGCGCGGGCGCGGCGTAGAAGCCGTCGCCGCTCACCCACTCGGTGATCGCGCCGCCGGTCACCGGCAGCGAGACGATCGACCGCGAGGACCCGCCGCTCTCGCGCACCGCCCACACCCGGCCGCCCCGCGCGTGGAGGTCGGCGTAGCGGGCGCCGTCGTCGGGTGTGATCGGGCGGGGAGTCCCGTCGAGCAGATGGACGCGCTGGTCGGCGTCGTGGGTGAAGAGGATCAGCAGGTCCTCGGTCACCGTGTACGGCCGGCCGCCGTACTCGTGAACCCTGGTGCGCGCGCTCCACGGCACGGGCAGCAGCTCACGGACGGCACCGCCGGCGGCGCGGTGCATGATCGTAGTGCGGCCGCCCTCTTCGGGACGGTCCTCTGTCCACCAGACCTGCCCGTCGCGGGCGCTCGGCCAGCCGACGCGCAGGCCGGCGCTCGCGACGTCGGTGGTGGCGATGGGGGAAGGCCACGGCATAGCCGCATCCTGCCGGAAAACCACGCCGCGTGAGGGGCACTCGCGAAAGCGCCCCTCACGCGGGTCACGGGATTCCGCCGCCGGCGGTGTTCACGACGACCGGCTTGGCCGCCGTCTTGCGGCTGCGGCGGCTGCGCTGCTCCAGCCAGTGGGCGAACCAGCTCAGCAGCATGTTGAGCCCGATGTAGAAGACGCCGATGAAGATGGCGGCCACCAGCTTGGTGCCGAAGTGCACCGAAGGCAGGATCTTGAACCCCATGTTCAGCAGGTCCACGTACGTGATGATGTAGCCGAGCGCGGTGTCCTTGAGCAGGACCACGAGCTGGCTCACCACCGCGGGCATCATCGCGGTGAGCGCCTGCGGGAGCAGGATCATCCGCATCACGCCGCTCTTGCGCAGGCCGATGGCGGCGGCCGCCTCCGCCTGCCCCTTGGGTACCGCCCGCACACCCGCCCTGACCACCTCGGCCAGCACGGAGCCGTTGTAGAGCGTCAGACCGACGACGAGCGCCACCAGGCCGTAGTCGCCCGGTCCGCCGACCTCCGGTGCCAGGAACCAGATGAAGAAGATCAGCAGCAGCAGCGGGATGGCACGGAAGACCTCCACCACCCAGCCGGCCGGAACGCTGATCCACTTGTGATCCGACAGCCTGGCCAGGCCGAACACCGAGCCGAAGACCAGGGCGAAGACAGAGGCGAGGGCCGCGGCGGTCAGGGTTCCCTGGACGCCGGGGATGAGGTACTGCTCCCAGGTGTTCCACTCGAAGAACGGCGCCCAGATCTGGCCGTCGAACTGGTTCTTCTCGTTCAGCTTGCTGAACACGAACCAGGCGACGGCAAGCAGCGCCACCACGGTGAGCAGGGTGTACAGGTTGTTGCGCAGCCGAGCCCGGGGGCCGGGCGTGTCGAACAGGACGCTGGCCTGGTTGCTCATCGGACCACCGCCAGACGCTTGGCCAGCCAGCCGGACAGCCAGCCGATCGGGAGGGTAACCGCCATGAAGGCGACGACGATCCCGATGAAGATCGGGATGGAGACGCCGGTGGTGTCGAAGATGTCGTACATCTGGAAGGCCGAGTCGGCCAGCAGACCGCCGGCCTGCGCGACCGTGGTGTTCTTGATCAGCGCGATGACCACGCTGCCGAGCGGGGCGACGACCGCGCGGAACGCCTGCGGCAGGATGATCAGCGTCAGCGACTGCATGAACGTCAGCCCGACCGCCCGCGCGGCCTCCGCCTGGCCCATCGGCACCGTGTTGATGCCCGCGCGCAGTGCCTCGCAGACGAACGTCGCGGCGTACACCGACATGGCCATGACGACCAGCCAGAAGGCGTTGTCGTAGGGCTCCTCCGAGAAGGCGAGCCCCATCGTGTCACTCAGGCCGAGCGCGCTGAAGGCGAGCAGCAGCGTCAGAGGGGTGTTCCTGACCACGTTCACGACCGTCGCCGCCGAGGCGCGGAGGACGGGGATGGGGGAGACGCGCATCGCCACGAGGATCGTGCCGAGGATCAGCGCCAGGATCGTGCAGATGGCCGAGAGCTGGAGGTTGACGAGGAAACCGTCCCAGAGATCCGGCCCGTATTTTATGAGTTCGTCCATGGTGCTCC
>NZ_BAAAHQ010000015.1:104259-262765 GCF_039525605.1 Nonomuraea longicatena
TTTCTACGCGCAACCCTCGGCGGGCGGCGCGGCGGTCGGAGCCGTCAGGCCCTTGGCCTGGCCGAACCACTTCTGCCAGAGCTGCTGGGCCTCACCCTTCTGGTAGAGGGCGGCCACGGCCTTGTTGACCGCCTCGCACGTCTTGGTGTCGCCCTTCTTCAGGCCGATGCCGTACTTCTCCTCGGTGAAGGGGTCGCCGAGGATCTTGAAGTTGCCACCGGCCTGCTTGGCGAAGCCCGCCAGGATCAGGTCGTCGGTGGTGACGGCGTCGAGGTTGGAGCCGCTCAGCTTCTGCACGCACTCGGAGTAGTTGCTCGCGCCGACCAGCTTGGCCGACAGGCCCAGCTTGCCGTCGGGCGGCGGGTCGGTGATGCGCTTGTAGGAGTTCGAACCGGCCGCCTGGCAGATCCGCTTGTCCTTGAGGTCGGTCGCCTTCATGATGGCGGAGTCGTCCGCGCGCACCATCGTGTCCTGGCGGGCGATGATGTACGGCCCGCCGAAGGAGACCTTGCCCTTGCGCTCGTCGGTGATGGAGTACGTGGCGAAGATGATGTCCACGGTGCCGTTCTGGAGGAGCGCCTCGCGGTTCTTGGAGGGCGCCTCCTTCCAGCTGATCTTGACGTCCTTGCCGCCGGCCATCTCCTTGATGACGGCCTTGGCCATGTCCACGTCGTAACCTTCGGGCTCGTTGCCCGTCTTCAGGCCCAGGCTCGGCTGGTCCCATTTGGTGCCGACGACGATCTCGCTCGCGCCCGTCACCTTGTCGACGACGGTCGAGTAACTGGCGTCGCCGCCCCCGCCGCCACAGGCCGCGAGTCCGACCGCGAGGGCGGCCACAGAGCCGGCGACACCGATTCGACGCTTGTGCATGCGTTCCCTACCTCAATCTTCAGTGCGTGAGGATCTTCGACAGGAAGTCCTTCGCCCGTTCTGTCTGGGCGTTGGTGAAGAACTCGTCGGGCGTGTTCTGCTCGACGATCTGTCCGTCGGCCATGAAGACGACCCGGTTGGCCGCCCTGCGCGCGAACCCCATCTCATGCGTGACGACCATCATGGTCATGCCGTCCCGTGCGAGCCCGACCATGACGTCGAGCACCTCCTGGACCATCTCGGGGTCCAGCGCCGAGGTGGGCTCGTCGAAGAGGATCATCTTCGGATCCATCGCGAGCGCCCTGGCGATGGCGACACGTTGCTGCTGGCCACCTGAGAGTTGCGCCGGGTACTTGTCCGCCTGCGCGGCGATGCCGACCCGTTCGAGCAGTTCCATGGCGCGCTTGTCGGCCTCCGCCTTGGCGATGCCGCGGACCTTCACCGGACCCAGCGTGACGTTCTCGCGAATCGTCTTGTGGGCGAAGAGGTTGAAGGACTGGAACACCATCCCGACCTCGGAGCGGAGACTGGCCAGAGCCTTGCCCTCCGCCGGAAGGACCTTGCCGTCGAAAACGATCTGACCGCCGTCGATGGTCTCCAGCCGGTTGATGGTCCGGCAGAGCGTGGACTTGCCCCCTCCAGAGGGCCCGATCACGACGAGAACCTCGCCCCGGGAGACGGTCAGATTGATGTCCTTCAGGACGTGCAACGCCCCGAAGTGTTTGTTGACGTGCTCCATTACGACGAGTGGAGCGCCGTCACCTTTCTCCATCATGGGGAGAAAACTAGAGGCAATATGGTTCCTGGTCACTAACCGGGTGGTACCGATCCGATCACATCCCACCCGTAACCTGGAGTAATGAGACAGGTGGGGAACGCGCAGGCCAGAGATGCGACTACCCTTGAACTCGCGATGACTGTTACCCAGGAGGGCGCCCGCACCTACCAAGTGCGCACATACGGGTGCCAGATGAACGTCCACGACTCCGAGCGGCTGTCCGGCCTGCTGGAGGACGCGGGATACGTCCGTGCGGCCGACGACGACACGGCGGACGTGGTGGTCTTCAACACCTGCGCCGTCAGGGAGAACGCCGACAACCGCCTTTACGGGAACCTCGGCCACCTGCGCCCGGCCAAGGTGCGCAACCCTCGCATGCAGATCGCCGTGGGCGGCTGTCTCGCGCAGAAGGACCAGGGCGAGATCGTCCGCAAGGCCCCATGGGTCGACGTGGTGTTCGGCACCCACAACATCGGCTCGCTGCCGGTGCTGCTGGAGCGCGCCAGGGTCGCGGGCGAGGCGCAGGTCGAGCTGAAGGAGTCGCTGGAGGTCTTCCCCTCGACGCTGCCGACCAAGCGTGAGTCGGCCTACGCGGCCTGGGTCGCGATCTCGGTGGGCTGCAACAACACCTGCACGTTCTGCATCGTGCCGTCGCTGCGCGGCAAGGAGAAGGACCGGCGGCCGGGCGAGGTCCTGTCGGAGGTGCAGACGCTGGTCGACCAGGGTGTGCTCGAAGTGACGCTGCTGGGCCAGAACGTCAACACCTACGGTGTCGAGTTCGGCGACCGGCTGGCGTTCGGCAAGCTGCTGCGGGCCTGCGGCGACATCGCGGGCCTCGAACGCGTCCGCTTCACCTCGCCGCACCCGGCGGCCTTCACCGACGACGTCATCGCCGCCATGGCCGAGACGCCCAACGTGATGCACCAGTTGCACATGCCGCTGCAGTCGGGCTCCGACCGGGTGCTGAAGGCGATGCGCCGCTCCTACCGGGCCGAGCGCTACCTGGGCATCATCTCCCGGGTGCGGGCCGCGATGCCCGACGCGGCGATCTCCACCGACATCATCGTCGGCTTCCCCGGTGAGACCGAGGAGGACTTCCAGGGCACGCTCGACGTGGTCCGCGAGTCGCGGTTCGCCAACGCCTTCACCTTCCAGTACTCCATCCGCCCCGGCACACCGGCCGCGACCATGGCCGACCAGGTGCCGAAGGAGGTCGTCCAGGAGCGCTACGAGCGGCTGGTGGCGTTGCAGGAGGAGATCTCCTGGGAGGAGAACAAGAAGCAGGTCGGGCGCACGCTGGAGGTGCTGGTGGCCGAGGGCGAGGGGCGCAAGGACGCGGCCACGCTGCGGCTGAGCGGGCGCGCGGCCGACAACCGGCTGGTGCACTTCACGGCGGGCGACGGGGTGCGGCCTCGGCCGGGCGACATGGTGACGGTGGAGGTCACGTACGCGGCGCCGCACCACCTGGTGGCCGACGGCGAGGTGCTGTCGCTGCGCCGTACGCGTGCGGGTGAGGCGTGGGAGGCGCGGCAGGGGGCGCCGAGCGGGGGCGGGGGTGTGTCGCTGGGCATGCCGACCGTGGGCCGACCGGCGCCTTTGCCGCCGTCGGGATGCGCGGCTCACTGAGGGGTCCGCGCTTTTTCAAAGCGCTTGTGGTCTTCATCACGGCAGTGCCCACGTAACCGCCGCCCGCCGACGCCGGTTCCCCGACGTCGGCGGCGCCAGGCGTCCGACACACCGACCGCCGCGACGACGCACTGTTACGCGCGCCGCCGGCCAGGCACGTCGTCCACGCCGGTAACCGGTCTCGGTGGTAGCCGGGCCTGCCGGCCATCGCACTCGCCGGTAGCCGGTCGTGTCGGCCATCGGTCGTGCTGGTTACGGGTCGTGCTGGTCACGGGTCTGGCTGGTCAGGGGTCTGGCTGATCACCGGTCTCGCCGGTCATCGGCCGAGGAGGCGGTCGCAGTAGGCGCGCCGGATGTCGGGAAATGTCGCGCACGGGTTCGGTTGTGGCTTCGGCGCTTCCTGGGTGGTCGATCGGCCGCTGTCCGGCTGGGACGGCGGCTGCCGTGTGCCCGCACCAGGGCGGGTGTCGGCGGTGCCGGGTGCGTCGGACCCGCTGCGGGGCGTCGGCGTGTCCTGAGCCTTCTGCGTCGCGTGTTCCGACTGCTGGGCCGGTCGTTCGGCGGGACGCCGGGCGGCGCGGTGCGGTGGCCGGTGTTCTGACGCGGGGGCCGGAGGGCGGGCTTCCGTACCCGGTCGGTGGGCTTGCGCGCTGCCCTGAGGCGGGGACGACGGGGTGAGGGACGTGCTCGGGACCGTCGTTGGGGTCGCCGGAGGAGGTGTTGTGGGGGCGGTGGTCCCGGGTGGCGGGATGCGCTGGGTCCAGCCCACGTGTCTGACAGAGCCGGTTCCGGATGAATACGCCGGTGTGGAAATCTGTCTTACCTGATCGTTTACTGACTGCTCTTGTTCGATTCCCGTGAAGGACAGGGCTATGCCGAATCCCGCCACTGACAGGACGGCGCCCACTGAAACCACTGGCGCCACCCAATTTCGCTGACCTGGTCGAACGGCTCCAAAGCGTGACAAGTCGTGATTCCTTTGTGATTGGTGCGCGAGCATTGCACTCCTGTGGCTAGTGTGAGTCATCACCCGCGGAAGCCGGCGAGCTTTCCCGATCCGACCGCAGGGAGTTGTCCCCCATGCACCATCCCGAGCCGAACCGGCCCGACCTCCTCACCGGGCCAGGAGACGAACCCAGGCCGGCGCGAATGCGCAGGAGGAAGTCCGTCGTCGCCGGAGCGGTCGCCGCCGTCCTGGTGGCGGCAGGCGTCGGCTTCGCCGTGTCGCAGTCCGGAGGCGGCCCCGCCGCCGGCACCGAGCAGAACCAGCAGCCCGCGCCCCCCGGCCTCGCGGAGGACCGGACAGGCGACCCCCCGAACACCGGCCCGTCCCAGGACGGCGGCGCGGACGACGCCGACGGCGGCCCGGGCAGCGGCCCCGACACCGGTATCGGCGGCGGCCCTGACGGCGGCACCGGCGGTGGCCCTGACCGGGGTTCCGACGGTGGCGCCGACCAAGGCTCCCACTCCGGGACGCCGCAGAACAGCGCCGAGAACCCCCCGGACACCGGCTCAGCGGGTTCCGACACCCCTCGCGGCAACGGCGACGTCGGCAAGGGCGACGGCCCGGCTGGCGGCACCCCGTCGGACGACCTCACGAACACTCCCGCGGACGGCCCGGCCGGTGAAGTCCTCGGCGAGTGCGCCAAATCCGGCTGCTGACGCCCGAACGGCGGCCCCACGCCGGGGCCGCCGCCCGCAACTCTCACACCCACGCCGAGCCCGCGACGAAGGACACCGTCCCCTTCGCGCCGGGCTGCGCCGGGCTGCGCCGGGCTGCGCCGGGCTGCGCCGGGCTGCGCCGGGCTGCGCCGGGCTGCGCCGGGCTGCGCCGGGCTGCGGAGGTGGGGAAGTGGTCTGTGGCTTCCGGGGGGAAATGGATCTTCTGGGGTGCGGTGCGGGTGCCTAGAGTGGGTGGGCATGACAAGCTCGAAAGCCGATCTCCTACGCCGACTTCACGTCCCCGGCACCCCGCTCGTGCTGGCCAATGCCTGGGACGCCGCGTCGGCGCGGGCCGTACAGGAGGCAGGGTTCCCCGCCGTGGCCACCGCGAGCGCGGCCGTCGCCCCCGTGCTCGGGTACGCCGACGGGGAGGAAACCCCGGTCGCCGAGATGCTCGCGGCGGTCGCGAGGATCGCCAGGGCCGTCGAGGTGCCGGTCACCGCCGACATGGAACGCGGCTACGGCCTCGAACCGGCCGAGTTCGCCGAACGCCTGCTCGCGACGGGCGCCGTCGGCTGCAACCTGGAGGACCTCGGCCCCGGCGGGCTGCGGGATCCGCACGAGCAGGCGTCCTACCTGTCGGCGGTCAGAGCGGCCGCAGGCCAGGACCTGGTGATCAACGCCAGGGTGGACACCTTCCTGCCCGAGGGCGGCACCCTGGACGACGCCCTCCATCGCGCGGCCCTGTACCTGGAGGCGGGGGCCGACTGCGTCTACCCCATCCTCGCCCCCGATCCGGCCGCGCTGGCGAAGGGGATCGGCGGCCCGGTGAACGTCCTGTACACCAAGGGGTCACCCGCCCTGGCCGACCTGGCGGCCATGGGCGTGGCCCGCGTCAGTTTCGGTCATGTCCTCCACGAGGTGACCCAGTCGTACACGGCCGGCCTCCTGAAGCGGATCAACCAGGGCGAAGATCCCTACATGTGACCATTCGTAGAAGAGCGGCACGGCATGAGGCCGTACCCCCTGGCGGTCGGAGGGGCCGGGGGGCGCGTACTCGCATAACCTGAACGGGTGCTGATCGCCGCGGCCGTCTGCCCGCATCCTCCGCTGCTCGTGCCCGAACTCGCCGGTGCCGCCGCACCCGAGCTCGACCGCCTGCGCGCCGCCTGCTCCGCCGCCGTCGCCGCCGTGCGCGCCGCAGATGCGGAGGTGCTCGTCGTGGTCGGCGCGGGCGAGCGCACCCGCGAGTACGGCGCGCGGGCGGCGGGCTCGTTGCAGCCCTGGGGCGTCGACGTGCGGGCCGGCGACGGCGAGCCGGTGCTGCCTCTGTCCCTCACCATCGGCCGCTGGCTGCTGGGCGAGGCGCCGGACGGGTTCCAGGCGGTCGCCGGGGACGCGCCCACCGCCGAATGCCTGGCGCTCGGCGAGCGGCTGGCGGCCGGACGGCGCACCGCGCTGCTCGTCATGGCGGACGGCTCGGCCAAGCTGGGCGAGAAGGCGCCCGGCTACCTCGACCCGGGCGCCCCGCCGTACCAGGAGAGGTGGTCCAAGGCGCTGGCCGAAGCGGACGCGGCGGCGCTCGCGGCGCTCGACCCTGCCGAGGCCGAGGCGCTCTGGGCGGGCGGCCGGGCGGCGCTGCAGGTGCTCGCCGGGGCGGCCGGGGGAGCGGCGCTGGAGGGCGGGCTGCTGGCCGAGATCGCCCCGTACGGCGTCGGCTACTCGGTGGCCGTCTGGACTTGACGTCTGGGCACCGGCACGGTCATGAGATCTTCTGCCAGGACCACGTCGCCGTCGTAGGAGGCGCGCACGTCGGCGAGGAAGCGCGGCTCGTCGTCCTTGCGGTAGCGCTCGGAGAAGTGGGTCAGCACCAGCCGCCGCACCCCGGCCGCCCGCGCGACCACGCCGGCGTCGCGGGCGGTCAGGTGGCCGTACTCGTGGGCCAGCGCGGCCTCGGACGACAGGAACGTCGACTCGATCACCAGCAGGTCGGCGCCGTCGGCGAGGGCGAAGACGTTGTCGCACAGGCGGGTGTCCATGACGAAGGCGACGGACTGCCCCGGCCGGTGCTCGCTGACCTGCCCCAGGCTGACGCCGCGCAGGGTGCCCTCGCTCTGCAGCAGTGCGATGTCGGCGCCGCCGATGCCGTGCTCGCGCAGCCGCTCGGGCAGCATCCGGCGGCCGTCGGGCTCCTGGAGGCGGTAGCCGTACGACTCGACGGGGTGGGACAGCCGCCGCGCGGTCAGCAGCGGCGGCACCCGCGCCACGTCGCCGTCGAGGGGGTGCTCGACGATGACGTCGGTGTCGGCGAAGACGCTGGCGTGCCGCAGGCGTTCCCAGAAGACCTGGCCGGAGGCCGGGTAGAGGGCGTGCACCGGGTGGGCGACCCCGTCGCGGGCGATGCGCTGGACGATGCCGGGCACGCCGAGGCAGTGGTCGCCGTGGAAGTGGGTGACGCACAGGTAGTCGATCCGGTTGGCGCTGAGGCCCATGAGCGCGAGCTGGCGCTGGGTGCCTTCGCCGGGGTCGAACAGCAGGCCCTGTCGGTCCCAGCGGATAAAGTACCCGTTGTGGTTGCGGTGCCGGGTCGGCACCGCGCTCGACGTGCCGAGGATCGTCAGCTCACGAGAGGACATCGTGCCCACTGTCGCCTATGCCGAGGTTCCGACGCCGGTCGGCGACTTCCATGTCGCGGTGACCGAGCAGGGGCTGGTCGCGACGGGCTGGCGGGCCTTCGACGGGCCGGCGGGCCTGGCAGAGGTGCATGATCCGGATCGTACGGCTCCGGTGGTGGCCGAGCTCAACCGCTTTTTCGACGGCACGCTGCGCGAGTTCGCCGTCCCGATCGACTGGCGGCTGACGGCCGGGTCACGGCGCAAGGTGCTCCAGGCACTGCACCGCGTGCCGTACGGCAGGGTCGTCACCTACGGCGAGCTCGCCGAGTTGAGCGGCACCCGGGTGCCGCCGCGCGGGATCGGGTCGATCATGGGTGCCAACCCGATCCCGATCGTGGTGCCCTGCCACCGCGTGCTGGCGGCGAGCGGGCTGGGCGGCTTCAGCGGCGGCGTCGGCGTCGAGACCAAGCGCTGGCTGCTCACCCACGAGGGCTATCTTCAGCCCACGCTGCTCGACCTCTAACCCTCCTTGCCGTCGATCTTGTCGGCGGCGTCCTTGGCCATGTCGGTGCCCTTGGAGATCTGGTCGTCGTACTTGCCCCCGGTGGCCTCACTGGCGGCCGACGAGGCCTTGTCGATGCCCTGGTTGGCCAGGTCCTCGGCCTTCTCGCGGGCGGAGTCCATCACGCCGCCCGACGAGTCCTGAGCCTGGCCGCCGGTGTTCTTGGCCTGCTCGGGGATGTTCTTGAGCTTCTCCTCCGCCCCGCCGAACATCTCCTTGACCTTGTCGAAGATCGACATGTCGTTACCCCCGATGCTTGGTTCACGGCCCCCCCGAGCCGCGTCTTCTTCATACCCGTTCCATTGACACACTTATCGGTGTGCGTACCCAGCCAGTCATCGCCGTCGTGGGCCCCACCGCGGCCGGAAAGTCCGATCTCGCCGTGGATCTGGCCCTCCGGCTGGGGGGTGAGTGCATCAACGCCGACTCGATGCAGCTTTACCGAGGAATGACCATTGGAACGGCTAAACTCTCCCAAACTGAGCAACGTGGTGTACCTCACCATCTGCTGGACATCTGGGATGTGACGGTCACCGCCAGCGTGGCCGAGTACCAGCGGCTGGTCCGGCCGCTGCTCGACTCCGTCGCCGTGCCCGTCCTCGTGGGCGGCAGCGGCCTGTACGTCAGGGCCGCCATCGACGAACTGGACTTCCCCGGCACCGACCCGGACATACGCGCCCGGCTGGAGGCGGAGCTCGCCGAGAACGGCTCGGCGGTCCTGTACGACCGGCTCAAGGCGCTGGACCCGGTCGCCGCCGAGGCCATCCTGCCCAGCAACGGCCGGCGCATCGTCCGCGCGCTGGAGGTCATCGAGTTCTCCGGGCGGCCGTTCTCCGCGAGCATGCCGTCGTACGAGGCCGTCTACCCGAGCGTCCAGCTCGGCCTGGACGTTCCGAGGCCCGAACTCGACGCGCGCATCGAGTCGCGGGTCGAGCGCATGTGGGAGGCAGGGCTGGTCGAGGAGGTGCGCGGCCTGCTCGGGCAGGGACTGGCCGAGGGCCGTACGGCCGGGCGCGCGCTCGGCTACGCGCAGGTCGTGCGCTTGCTGTCGGGAGAGTGGAGCGAGGAGCAGGCCAAGGCCGAGACCGTCCGCGCGACCAGGCGCTTCGCCCGCCGCCAGGAGTCGTGGTTCCGGCGCGACCCCCGGGTGCACTGGCTGCCGTACGACGCGCCCGACCTGCTGGAGCGGGCCCTCGATAGGGTTGGCGCATGAGGTTTCTCAAGGGTCACGGCACAGAGAACGACTTCGTCATCCTTCCCGATCCCGACGGCGAGCTCGAACTGCCCGCCACACTCGTGGCCGCGATCTGCGACCGGCGGGCCGGCATCGGCGCCGACGGCGTGCTCCGCGTGACCCGCGCCAAGACCAGCGAGGAGGTCGCGGCGCTGGCCGGGGAGGCCGAGTGGTTCATGGACTACCGCAACGCCGACGGCAGCGTGGCCGAGATGTGCGGCAACGGCGTGCGCGTCTTCGCCCGCTACCTGGTCGACGCCGGACTGACGGCGCCGGGCGAGTTCGCGATCGCCACGCGCGGCGGCCTGCGCCGGGTGCGCCTGGGCGCGGAGGGCGACGTCACCGTGGACATGGGACGCCCGGTCGTCCGGGGCGAGAGCCTCACCACCGTCGCAGGGCACGACTATCCCGGCCTCCACGTCGACATGGGCAACCCGCACCTGGCCTGCGCGATCGGCGACCCGGTCGCCCAGCTCGACCTGACCCACCAGCCGGGCTTCGACCCCGGGGTGTTCCCCGCCGGTGTCAACATCGAACTGTTCAACGCGGTGGGCCCGCGCCGCGCCGTGATGCGCGTCCACGAGCGCGGCTCGGGCGAGACCCGCTCGTGCGGCACCGGCGCGGTCGCCACGGCGGTCGCGGCGGCGCACCTTGCGGGCGAGAGCACCGGTGAGTGGATCGTCGAGGTGCTCGGTGGGCGGCTGACGGTCACGCTCGACCAGGAGACCAGCTACCTGAGCGGGCCCGCGACGCTGGTGGCCGCCGGCGAGCTGACTCTTGCAGAATAATGTTCTTTCGGGTCATGCTGTGACCCATGGCTGATCCACAGACCACCGCCGCCGAGGTCAAGACGCCCGTCGGCCTGCTCGGCGGGGGCTTCATGGTGTCGAGGGAGGCCAAGGCCCTCTGCGCGGCCCACGGCCTCGGCGGGCGCGAACTGTACTTCAGGGGCCGGTGCGGCGTGCTCGGCGAGTGCGACGCCGAGGTCGTCGCCTCCGTCGCGGTCTTCTTCCCGCTCGACCACGTCAAGGAGAGCTGGGACGGCGGGCGCAAGCTGCCGGCCGAGCAGGCCGTGGAACTGTACGCGGGCGCCTGCCACGACTGGGGGCGCCGCCGGCTGACCGGCTTCGACGGGCTCGGCAGGGTGGCCGAACTGGTCGAACGCGTGGTGACGGCCGCCTCGCCGATCGGGGCGCCGCTGTTCGCGGGATGGCGGGCCCTGCCCCTGCCCGGCGACCTGCCCGCGCGGGCGGCCCACCTGCTGCACCTGCTCAGGGAACTGCGCGGGGGACTGCACGCCAACGCGGTGCTCGCCGCGGGGATCCACCCGCTGGAGGCGATCATCGCCGCGGACCACGACGCGCCGATCGGCCACTCGACCGGCGAGCGGATGGCGCGCTTCTTCGCCTGGCCGGAGCCGTACGCGGTGCCCGGCCCCGAGCTCATTCAGCGCAGGGCCGAAGCGGAGACCGTCACAGACCGGCTCATGGCACCGGTATTTTCCACCCTCAACAGTGATGAATCGGACGAGCTGATAGCCCTTCTGCGTTTGGGGCACGGTCATTGACCTGGCAGACTGACTGCCCATGGACGTGGACATCTGGGCCTGGGTCGGCGAAACCCAGCAGCAGCTTTCAGAGGCGGGCAACGTGGGCCTCGCCATGGCGCTGGGAGACCTCCCCGCACAGGCTTACGAGGGCCGCTACCCGCAGCTCGACGTGATGGCTCCGGCCATCGCCCAGCAGGCGGAGGCCCTTCAGCAGCCCTGGCTGGAGTTCTACGCCCGCTACTGGCACCTCATCGGCCGCGTCGGCGACCGCGCGCAGGGCGCGGTCGCGGTCGGCGACGCCGAAGAACTCCTCGCCTTCGCCCAGCGCGAGGACATCCGCGACTGCCCGGCCGCACCGGCCGCCGTCGAGGCGCTGGCCATCGCGATGGCCGCCGCGGACGGCCCCGGCTACGCCGACGAGCGCCTGGCCAAGCTCGGTCCGGCCATCGACGCGATCACGGCGGGCGACCCCGCCTACTGCGGGCTCGTGACGCAGTACGTGTCCGCCCTCACCGACGCCGGCCGCGCCGACGAGGCGGTCGCCTACGCCGAGTCGGCCGTCGAGCAGTTGCGCGCGATCGACAAGCAGGCCAGCTGGGAACTCGGCGCGGAGAGCGCCCGTGCCCTGCTCGCCACCGGGCGGGCCGAGGGCGCGCTGGCCGCGCTCCAGGCCGCCGCCGACTTCCCCGCCGACGACCCGGTCGCCAAGGAACATCGCGACGGCGTGCGCCGCGCGCTCATCCTGGCCGAGCTCGGCCGCACGGCCGAGGCCGTCGACGCGCTGCCCGACCTCGACGTGGTCGGCGAGCACCCCCGCGTGTTCGTCGAGTGGGCCAAGGCCATCGACAAGCTCGTCGGCTCCTCGCAGATCACCAACACCTGGCAGCTCGGCCGGGTCCTGCGCCAGTGGATCGACTACTTCAGCATGATGGGCGGCTACCGCGCCCGCATCGAACTGGCCCTGGTCGCGGGCGAGCTCGCCGTCGCCAGGCAGGGCGTCTGGCAGGCCAAGTTGCTCGCCGACCTGGCCGAGAGCTTCCTCGGCGAACTGCGCGCCGGCGACGGCCTCACCGAGCGCATCGCCGCCCTGCGCGCCAAGACCGACGCCACCACCGAGCCCGCCGCGCCCGGCCCGGTCGAGGAGCGCGTCGCCTACTTCGACGCCGCCGACGGCTTCAACGCCGACCCGGAGAAGTGGGTGGGCTGGCTGTCCCCGCTGTCGGGCACCGACCTGGAGACCACCCGCCGCCACACGACGACGCTCGGCTTCCTCGGCTACCCCGCCACCGGCGCCGACATCTACTGGAAGCTGCTCGTCGACCCCGGCGAGATCGCCTCCGCTTCCGCCGAGGACGTCTCCTACCTGACCACGCTGCTCATCGAGGCCCGCCAGGACGAGCGCCTTGAGCAGATGGCCGGCCTCCTCGACCACGCGGGCAAGCACCTGGCGCTGGCCCGCCTCCACAGCGCTCGCGAGCGCTGGGCCGAGACCCTCGCCGAGGGCGAGCACGCCATCGCGGCCGGAGCCGGTCTGGAGGCCCGCCGCCTGGTGTCCGGCGCCGCCCAGCAGCTCGACGACAACGCCAAGGGCGCCCAGGTGCTGCTTGAGGTCATCGACGAGCTCGGCGACGAGGACGTCTGGCGCATGGTCGTCATGGCTACCTCCGCCGAGGACTGGGCGCTCGTGCGCAAGGGCGCCGCCAAGATCGGCATGCCGCTCAAGTCGTCCGAAGGGCCGATCGAGGAGGAGATGGGCCTGATCCGGGTCATCCTCCCCGCCCCCGACGGCGGCCGCAGGCAGGTCCTGTCCATCCGCACCGGCCCCGCCACCGCCCGCCTGGCCCTCCCGCAGCCGCGCGGTATGGAGTACAACGCCGGCGACCTGGTCGTCTTCGACCCGCAGTTGCTGGAGCCCATCCCGGAGGACCCCAAGGAGCAGGAGAACTTCGTGCCGCCGTTCGCGGCCGTGCGCATCCTGCGGCCGGGCGGCTACACGAGCTACTTCTTCGACGGCGCGGCGCCCGGTGAGTCCGACTGGACGGAGTTCACCGAGGTCATGGCCGAGCGCGGCTGGCCGATGTGGGTCTACTCCGACGAGAACTACACCGTCGACCACCCGACCAGCGGCGAGAAGCTGCCCGGCGTCTACGGCTGGGTCGCGGTGCCGCCGGAGGTGTCGGCGGCCGAGGTCGACGCCCTGCTCGACGACGCCACCGAGCGCTGGTCCCATCCGCTGGCCTGGCTCGACCTGGCCCGCGAGATCGACGTCGAGGTCGAGCGGCACGAGCGCATCGTCAAGGAGTACGGCCTTTGACGCACCCGCGTCCCGGATTCGGCGGGCGGCGGCAGCCGCCGCCCGCCGAATCGGTGGCCGAACCCGGTGAACCCGGTCCTGCCGACCGGTGACGTGTTGTCGTCTATCGCCGGGATGGTGCCCGAAAAGGGGACCGGGTGGTAGCTTGCACACATTTCCAGGTTTGGAGGGGCTGATGGGCGACATCGACAAGCTCGGCGCGATCATCCGTGACGAGCGGCCGTGGGGGGGCTTCGAGCAGTTCACCCACAACGAGGTGTCCACCGTGAAGATCATCGACGTGGCGGCGGGTCAGCAGCTGAGCCTGCAGCGCCACCGGTTCCGTGACGAGCTGTGGGTGGCGCTGGACCCGGGGTGCGTGTTCGAGATCGACGGCGAGCGGAGCGAGCCCGAGGTGGGCGATCGGGTGCTGATCCGCGCGGGTCAGACGCATCGGCTGGGGTCGTCGGGGCCCGCCACGCGCATCCTGGAGATCGCCTTCGGCCACTTCGACGAAGCCGACATCGAGCGCCTGGAAGACGATTACGGCCGCTCGTAGCGGATCACTTCTCATCTTCGTCACGGCACCGCCCGCTTGGCGCCCCCCGCCGTAACCCGTGACCGGCCGCCAAGGCCGGCACTCCTCTGACGGCTTCTCGCCGTGACGCCGCCTTCTTGCGTGCCTCCCGCCTTTCTGCCAACCCCCCGCAGGTGACGTGGCGCGTCAGCCTGCCACGTTCGTTCACCCTCGGGCATGGCGGCGTTCTTCGAGCCGTCGGCTGCGTCGAGCCCTCGATGCGCCTTCGCCCGGAGCCGTCTCTCCCGTCGGATGTTCTCGTCTCCGCTCGCAGGCTCTTGTCGGTCGGAGGGTTGAGATCTATGTTCGTTGCGTAGTCCGGTGCTTGTTGCGTAATGAGGAACAACCGGAGGGCGGATGGCGGGCCGGCCGAAGTTAGTGATCATTGGAGCCGGGATCGTCGGCTGCGCTCTGGCGGATGAGCTCACCGCGCGCGGGTGGACCGACGTGACCGTGGTCGAGCAAGGGCCGCTGTTCGCCACCGGCGGGTCCAGTTCCCACGCTCCGGGGCTGGTCTTCCAGACCAACCCGTCGAAGACGATGACCGAGTTCGCCGCCTACACCGTGGCCAAGTACGACGGGCTCGGCTCCTTCCGGAAGGTCGGCGGGCTGGAGGTGGCGACCACCCCCGAGCGCTGGGCCGACCTGCATCGCAAGGCCGGGTGGGCCGAGTCGTGGGGGGTCGGAGGACGGCTGGTCGAGGCGCGTGAGTGCGCCGAGCTGTGGCCGCTGCTCGACCGGCGGCGGGTGCTGGGCGGGTTCCACGTGCCGTCCGACGGGCTGGCCGACGCGGTGCGCAGCGGCGAGGCGCAGGCGCGGCGAGCGATGGGGCGCGGGGCACGGTTCCTGTCCGGGCACACCGTCGTGGGGATCGAGCAGCGCGGCGGCCGGGTCACCGGGGTCGCCGTCGAGGTCACGCGGCCCGGCCACCCCGGATCCGCCCCGGAGGACCGTTCCGCGCAAGGCACGCGTGGTGCCGATGGTCGGGATGCGTACGCAGCCGACGGGCAGGGTGCACGCGGGGTTGAGCGGGGTGCCCCCGCAGACGGGCCGGACGTTCACGGCGACCGGGAGCACCGACGCGGTGCTTCCACGGACACTCGGGGCGGAGGGCGCGCGGATGGCCCTGATGCGTACAGACGGGAGTACGAGACGCCCTCGGCTCGAAGCCGGGAGTACCGGGAGTACCGGGAGTACAAGGTGCTGGCCGCCGATGTGGTGGTGTGTGCGGCGGGGTTCTGGGGGCCGGGGATCGGGGCCATGGCCGGGGTGACCGTACCGCTGCTGCCGCTCGCTCACCAGTACGCGAAGTCGGGGCCGATACCCGGCAGGCGCGGCGAGGACTGGCCGATCCTACGGCACCAGGACCGGGACCTGTACTTCCGGGCGCATGGCGACCGGATCGGCGTCGGGTCGTACGCGCACCGGCCGATGCCCGTACGGCAGGACGAGATCGCCGGGAAGGCGACCACGATGCCCTCGGTGCAGGAGTTCACCGAGGAGGACTTCGAGCCCGCCTGGCGGGAGGCCGTCGAGTTGATGCCCGCGCTCAAGGAGCGGTCGTTCCACGACGGGATCAACGGCGTGTTCTCCTTCACCCCCGACGGGTTCCCGCTGATCGGCGAGGCGCCGGGGCTGGACGGGTTCTGGATGGCGGAGGCGGTGTGGGTGACGCACTCGGCGGGGGTGGCCAGGGCGCTGGCGGAGGTCCTGGTCGAGGGGGCCGCCGGTGTGGACCTGCACGAGTGCGAGCTGAACCGGTTCGAGCAGGCCCAGCTCGCCCCGGCGTTCGTGCGGGAGCGGGGTAGCCGCAACTTCGTCGAGGTGTACGACATCGTCCACCCGCTCCAGCCGATGCAGGCGCCCCGCCCGCTGCGCACCAGCCCGTTCTACGCCCGCCAGCAGGAGCTCGGGGCGTACTTCCTCGAAGGGGCGGGCTGGGAGCGCCCGCACTGGTTCGCGGCGAACGAGCCGCTGCTGGCGGAGGTGGGAGGCAGCACTGGGGCGGCCGAGCGGGACGCGTGGGCGGCGCGCCACTGGTCGCCGATCGCGGCGGCGGAGGCGCACGCCACCCGCGAGCGCGTCGCTCTGTACGACATGACGCCGCTGAAGCGGATCGAGGTGAGCGGGCCGGGGGCCGCCGCGTTCCTGCAGCGGATGACGACCAACAACGTGGACAGGAAACCGGGGTCGGTGACGTACACGCTGCTGCTGGACGTCGGCGGCGGCGTGCGCTCGGACCTCACGGTCGCCCGGCTCGCGGAGGACCGCTTCCAGGTCGGGGCCAACGGCAACGCCGACCTCGACTGGCTGAGCAGGCACGCGCCCGGCGGCGTCCAGGTGCGGGACATCACCTCGGGCACCTGCTGCATCGGTGTGTGGGGCCCGGGGGCGCGCGAACTGCTGCAGCCGCTCACCGACCTCGACCTCGCGCATCCGGCCTTCCCGTACTTCACCTGCGGCAGCGGGTACGTGGGGCACGTGCCGGTCACCGCGATGCGGCTGTCGTACGTCGGGGAACTCGGCTGGGAGCTGTACACGAGCGCCGACCTCGGCCTGAAGCTGTGGGACACCCTCTGGGCGACGGGCCTGCCGGTGGCCGCGGGGCGGGCGGCGTTCAACAGCCTGCGCCTGGAGAAGGGCTACCGGCTGTGGGGCGTGGACGTGACGCCGGAGCACAGCCCGTACGAGGCGGGGCTCGGTTTCGCGGTCAGGAAGGACAAGGACTTCGTCGGGCGCGACGCGCTGACCGAGCAGGTGCGGCGCAGGCTGGTCCCGCTGCTGCCGGAGGAGGTGGTGATGGGCAAGGAGCCGGTACGGCACGCGGGCCGTACCAGGGGCTATGTCACCAGCGCCGCCTTCGGCCACACGATCGGGCGGCCCATCGCCTACGCCTGGTTGCCCGCCGAGCTGTGCGAGCCGGGCACCCAGCTGGAGATCGCCTATTTCGGGCGCCTCGTGCCCGCGCAGGTCGCCGCCGAGCCGCTGTTCGACCCAGGGATGGAGAAGATCCGCCGTTGAGCCCGCACCCCGACTTCCTGTGGCGAGACCCGGAGCCGCGTCGATCCTACGAGGTGGTGATCGTGGGCGGCGGCGGGCACGGCCTGGCCACCGCCTACTACCTGGCCAGGAACCACGGCGTCCGCGACGTGGCGGTGCTGGAGAAGGGCTGGCTGGCGGGTGGCAACATGGCGCGCAACACGACGATCATCCGGTCCAACTACCTGTGGGACGAGAGCGCCGCGATCTACGAGCACTCGCTGAAGCTGTGGGAGGGGCTGAGCGAGGAACTGGACTACGACCTGCAGTTCAGCCAGCGCGGGGTGCTCAATCTCGCGCACTCCCTGAGCGACGTGCGCGAGGGCAGGCGGCGGGTCAACGCCAACCTGCTGAACGGCGTGGACGCCGAATGGCTGGATCCGGCGGAGGTCGCCGCGTTCTGCCCGATCCTGAACGTCTCGGGCAGCGCCCGCTACCCGGTGCTCGGCGCGACGCTGCAGCGCAGGGCCGGGATCGCCAAGCACGACCACGTGGCCTGGGCGCTGGCCCGCAAGGCGGACGCGTACGGCGTGGACCTGATCCAGAACACCGAGGTCACCGGCTTCCAGATCACGAAAAATCGGGTTACGGGTGTTGAAACCACGCGAGGGACCATCGCGGCCGGAACCGTGGCACTCGCCGCGGCGGGCCACACCTCCGTCCTGGCCGCCAAGGCGGGCCTGCGGCTGCCGCTGCGCTCCCACCCTCTCCAGGCCATGGTCTCCGAACTGCTCGAACCCGTCCTCGACTGCGTCGTCATGTCCAACGCCGTGCACGTGTACGTCAGCCAGGCCCACAAGGGCGAACTCGTCATGGGCGCGGGCATCGACGCCTACACCTCCTACGGCCGGCGCGGCTCCTTCCACGTGATCGAGGCGCAGATGGCGGCCGCGCTGGAGCTCTTCCCGATCTTCAGTCGGGTCCGGCTGCTGCGCACCTGGGCGGGCATCGTGGACGTCTCGCCGGACGCCTCCCCGATCATCGGCCCGACCTCGGTCGAGGGCCTGTACGTCAACGCCGGGTGGGGCACCGGCGGCTTCAAGGCGACGACCGGCTCCGGCTGGGCGTACGCGGACACGATCGCGAACGGGCGCCCGCACGCGCTGGCGGCGCCGTTCGGGCTGGAGCGGTTCACCACGGGCGCGCTCATCGACGAGCACGGGGCGGCGGCGGTGGCGCACTGATGCTGCTCATCACCTGCCCGCACTGCGGACCCCGCGACGAGACCGAGTTCCGCTACGGCGACCAGGCCGGGGTCGCCTACACCCCCGACGCCGACGACGCGGCGTGGGCCGCCTACCTGTTCGTGCGCGACAACCCGAAGGGCTGGTTCCACGAACGGTGGTTCCACGCGCACGGCTGCCGCACCTGGTTCAGCGTCCACCGGCACACCGTCACCCATGAGATGAGGCAGCAGCCGTGAGGTTCACCTTCGACGGCAGCAGCCACGTGGGGATGCCGGGCGACACCCTGGCCGCCGCCCTGCTCCGCAACGGGGTGCGGGTGGTCGGCCGCAGCGTCGAGCTGGGCCGTCCGCGCGGTGTCTTCGCAGCCGGGCCGGAGGAGCCGAACGCGCTGGTCCGCGTCGGCGCCGACCCGATGGTGGCGGCCACGACCGTGGAGTTGCACGAAGGGCTCGCGGCGTGGAGCCTGCGCGGCAAGGGGCGGCTGGACCCCGGCGCGGTGGACGAGCGCCGCTGCGACAAGGGCTACCTGCACTGCGACGTCCTGGTGGTCGGCGGCGGCCCGGCCGGGCTGGCGGCCGCGCTGGCGGCGGGCGCGGCCGGCGCGCGGGTGGTCCTGATGGACGAGCAGCCGCGCCTCGGCGGCGACCTGCTGTCCAGCAGGGTACGGCTGGACGGCGCCCCCGCGCTCGGCTGGGTGGCCGCCGCCGAAGCCCGCCTCCAGGCGTTCGCCGAGGTCAGGATCCTGCACCGGACGACCGCGCTCGGCCTCTACGACCACGGCTACGTGATCGCCGTCGAACGCCGGGGTCGGGACGAGCGGCTGTGGCACGTCCGAGCCCGCCGCGTCGTCCTCGCCACCGGTGCCCACGAGCGCTCGGTCGCCTTCCCCGGCAACGACCGGCCCGGCGTCATGCTGGCGTCGGCGGCGCGGACCTACGTCAACCGGTACGGCGTGCGCCCCGGCACCCGCGCGGTCGTCTTCGCCTGCGCGGACTCCGGCTACGAGGCGGCCCGCGACCTGGCGGCGGCCGGGGTGGAGATCGCCGAGATCGCCGACACGCGCGTCGGCGTCGTCGTCACCGGCACCACGGCCGACGCGGACGGCCTCCTCGACGGGGTGCTCATCGGAGAGCGTCGGGTGGCGGCCGACCTGCTGGCGGTCGCGGGCGGCTGGAACCCGGTCGTCCACCTGTTCGGCCAGGCCCAGGGCAGGTTGCGCTTCGACGACACCCTCCAGGCGTTCGTCCCCGGCACGTGTGTGCAGGCGGTGCGGGCGGCGGGCGCGTGCGCGGGCCGGTACGGCACGGCGGAGGCCATCGCGGACGGTCACCGCGCGGGCAGCGGCGGAACGCCCGTTCCCGACGGCGACGGGCACCACGTGCCCGACAGCGACGAGCCGTCCGTGCGGCGGCCGCCTGCCGCGTTGTGGGTGTGCGGCGACGACCCGGGCACCTCCTTCGCCGACCTGAACCGCGACGTGACCGTCGCCGACCTGGCCAGGGCGACGGGCGCCGGGATGCGGGCGGTCGAGCACGTCAAGCGGTACACCACGGCGGGCACCGGCGCCGACCAGGGCAAGACCTCGGGAGTGAGCGTGGCGGGAGTGGTGTCCGTGCTGCTCGGCGTCGAGGCGGGGGAGGTGGGCACGACGACGTTCCGCCCGCCGTACACGCCGGTGTCCTTCGCGACCCTCGCCGGACGCGACAGGGGAGCGCTGTCCGACCCGGTGCGGACGACGGCGATGCACGACTCCCACGTCGGCGCGGGCGCGGTCTTCGAGGACGTCGGCCAGTGGAAGCGCCCCCGCTACTTCCCGCTCGCCGGAGAGGACCTGGCGGCGGCGGTGTCCAGGGAGTGCCGGGCCGCCCGTACCGCAGTGGCCGCGATGGACGTCTCCACCCTCGGCAAGATCGACATCAGGGGCGCGGACGCGGGCCGGTTCCTGGACCGGATCTACACCAACGTCCACTCGACGCTGCCCGTCGGCGCCTGCCGCTACGGCGTGATGTGCCACGCGGACGGCATGGTGTTCGACGACGGGACCAGCGTCCGGCTCGGCGAACACCACTACCTGGTGACGACCACGACGGGCAACGCCGCCGCCGTCCTGGACCGGCTGGAGGAATGGCACCAGACGGAGTGGCCGGACCTCGACGTGCGCCTCACCTCGGTCACCGACCACTGGGCGAGCGTCGCGGTGGCCGGGCCGAAGGCGCGCGCGGTCGTGGCGGCCCTCGCCCCCGGGGCCGGGGATCTGGCGTTCATGCGGTGCGTGAGCACGCCGGTGATGGGCGTCGAGGGGCGGGTGTTCAGGATCAGCTTCTCGGGTGAGCTGGCCTACGAGGTCAACGTGCCGTGGTGGTATGGCCGGTCGTTGTGGGAGGCGGTGCTGGCGCTCGGGGCGGTGCCGTACGGGACCGAGACCATGCACGTGCTGCGCGCGGAGAAGGGCTTCGCGATCGTCGGGCAGGAGACGGACGGTACCGTCACCCCGCAGGACCTCGGCCTGTCGTGGCTGGTCTCCCGGCGCAAGCCGGACTTCGTGGGCAGGCGCTCGCACAGCCGCCCCGACACCGCGCGCGCGGACCGTAAGCGGCTGGTCGGGCTGCTGCCGGAGGAGTTCGTGGAGGAGGGCGCGCAACTGGTGGCGCCGGGGGAGCGGCGGATGCTCGGCCACGTCACCTCCAGCTACGTCCGGGAACGGCCGTTCGCGCTGGCGATGGTCCGTGAGGCCGCCGTCGGCGACCGGCTGGTGGCCGTGTCCGGCGGGCGGACCGTACCGGTGGAGGTGGTGGAGCCGGTCTTCTACGATCCGGGCGACACCCGCCGCGACGGAGACCCGGGCGACCACCGCGACGGCGGCCTCGACCTGGGCGTCCTTTCCTCGGGCGCCGGGCGGGCGCGGGCCGAGAGCCCGGCCGCGCGTTACGGCGACCGCTTCGCGGCCGCGAGTTCCCCCCTGGTACGGCTGCGCGAGGTGCCCTTCGTCCGCATGTGGGAGGTACGCGGCCGGGACCCGGGCTATGGCCTGTGCCTGGGTCCCGGCTGGTGGCTGGTGTTCGACGAGCCCGCCTCGGGTGTGGAGGTGTCCGGCCAGCGGACGGTCCTGGAGCTGTCCGGCCCCGGCGCCGTCGAGGTGCTGCTCACCGGCTGTCCCCTCGACCTGCATCCGTCGGTGTTCACCGGCCACGCGCAGACCCTGCTGGGCCAGGCCGGGGTGATCCTGCGGCGGACCGCCCCCGACGTCTTCCAGATCCTGGTGCGCTCGTCGTTCACCGGTTACCTGGCGGAGTGGCTGCTGGAGGCGGTCAGCCCTGGTTCTTCGAACAGTCGTAGTCCTCGGTGACGGGGGCGTCCGGCGCCGAGTCCGCCACCGACACCGTGAGCTGGGCAGTCGAGGTCACCAGCGAGCCGACCGGCGCCTTGGCCGCCTTCTCGTCGACGACGATGCCGCGCTCACCGAGCAGCGTGTAGGTCTCGGTGTCGAAGACGAGCTCCTGCCGGACCCCGTGCATCGGGACACCGACGGCGATCCCCTTGCGTCCGGCCGCGTCCTCGGCGTCCTGGACGACCTGGATGCCGGGCAGCGTGCTGAGCGCGGTGAACAGCGCCGAGCGCTGCGCCGACGGCATGTGGGACTCGCGCAGCCACTCGCTGGCGCCCATCCACACCTCCTGGGTCCGGTCGGCCTTGTCCCCTCCGGGGAAGAGCCGGAACAGGTGCTCGCGCATGGCCCCGGGGTCGGTGGGCAGCTTCTTCAGGGTCGCGTAGTCGTCGCGCAGCCGTTCGGGCAACTTCTCGCACTGGACGAGCGGGACGGTCTCCGTCCTGCCCGCCTCGTCGCGGGCGATCTGCGGGATCGGCCAGCCCGGATACTGGGCGGGCTCCAGCATCTCGGACTGGAGCACCCCGGCCCGCCGGTCGGCGTCCGTGCTGCCGTCCGCGCTGACCCAGATCTTGCGCTTGCTGCGGTACAGGTAGCGCTCCTCCTTGTCCTCGGTGAACGCGTGAGCGGGGTACATGGTCTGCGACTCGGTGACGATGAACTGGTCGTCGCGCGGGTCGATCTCCTCGGCGGGCGCGCCCGCCGCCCGCTGCAGCACCTGGGCCGCCGACATCAGGTTGACCTGCGGCATCGCGACAGACGGCGGTCCGGCCTGCGGCGGGGCATCGGCGGGCAGGAACCGGGTGGCGGTGAAGGCCACGGCGAGCGACAGCGCCCCGGCGACGGCGAGGGTGTGCGAGCGCCGCCACGCGAACCGGCTCCCGCCCGCCCTGACCAGCCGATCCCTGGCCATGGCCTTGGTGCCGGGATCGTAGTCGGGGACGTCCGGGCGGGCCTGCTTGATCTGGTCGAACTCGTTCATCGGCGGCCTTCCATCGCGGCACGGATCTTGGCTCGGGTGCGGGACAGACGTGAGCGCACGGTCCCGACCGGGACACCGAGCGCCTCAGCGGCCTGCTCGTAGGACAGTTCGGCCCACGTGACCAGGAACAGCAGCTCACGCTCGGCCGTGCGGAGCGACGCGAGCGCCGCAGCCAGGCGCGGGCCGAGGCGCTGCGCGTCCATCCGGTCGACGCTGCGCTGCTCGAAGGCGTCCGTGTCCGGCTCGGCGGCGCGGGCGAGGGCCTTGAGCTTCCTGACCTCGGTACGGCGGTGCTTGGCGATCAGGTTCGCGGCGATGCCGTACAGCCAGGGGCGGGCGTCGGGCCGGGTGAGGTCGTAGCGCCTGCGCTTGCGGAAGGCCACCAGAAAGGTCTCCGCGGTCACGTCGTCGGCGAGGTCCTGCCGGTCCGCGCCGAGTCGCCGGGCGGCATACCTGTGGATCTCGTCGGAGTGGCGGTCGAAGACACGGGCGAAGCGATCGGGGTCGGCCACCGACGCGGAGATGTCCGCGGCGTCGGCCCCGAGTTCCTGCCCGGCCGGGACTCTGCCGGACAGGGCCGCGCTCACCACAGTGGGGGTCTGTGCATCGAGGGTGTGTTCCTTCCGTAGGGCGCGTTCGCGCCCTTCACCCCTTCTCCCCCGCGCCCGCTGTTCGGTTCCCACTTTTCTTCGCGCCTGTATCTGTGTCTTTAGAATGTTTTGAGGATGTCTTGGGAATGCCCTGGTGAGGAGGTTACGGTGCGCGGAGCCATGGTGGGGTTGCTGGCGGTGGCCGTCCTCACGGGATGCGGCGGCGTCCAGGCCGAGAAAGAGGGGCCGGCGGAGGGCCGGATCGAGGCCGGGCAGACGCGTGACCGGCTCGCGGGCCTGGCGGTAAAGGGGCGGGCGCCGAAGACCGGCTTCGACCGTGACGCGTTCGGCCCCGCCTGGGCCGACGTCGACCGCAACGGCTGCGACACCCGCAACGACATCCTCAAGCGCGACCTGCGCGAGGAGACCTTCCGGCCGGGCACGCGCGACTGCGTCGTCCTCACCGGGGTCCTCGACGACCCTTACGGCGGCGAGCGCATCGAGTTCGAACGCGGAAACGAGACCAGCGTGGCCGTTCAGATCGACCATGTGATCCCGTTGTCGGACGCCTGGCAGAAGGGCGCCCAGAAGTGGAGCGCCGCCAAGCGCAAGGAGTTCGCCAACGACCCGCTGAACCTGCTGGCCGTCGACGGGCCGCTCAACGGCCAGAAGAGCGACTCCGACGCCGCCACCTGGCTGCCGCCGCGCAAGTCCTACCGCTGTGCCTACATCGCACGGCAGGTCGAGGTGAAGGCCAAGTACGCGCTCTGGGTCACCGCCGCGGAGAAGGCGGCGATGGAGCGCGTACTCGGCTCCTGCTGAGGACTAGTCGTTGTCGTCCTTGTCGTTCCTGTCGTCGTTCTTCTCGTTCTCGTCGTCTTTGTCGATCTTGCTGTGCAGGACCTTGCCGGTGGCGGCGTCGAGCTCGACCTCGTGCTCGACGTTGCCCTTGACGAGCTCGACCGACCAGTGCGGGCTCTTGTCGTCGTCGTAGTCGACGCTGCTCACCCAGGCGCCGGAGACCTCGGCCTGGGCCAGCTCTACGGCCTTCTCCACGGTGATCTTGGGGGCGGGGCCGGAGTCCACGGCCGCGAAGGCCGCGGCGCCGCCGCCGACCAGGAGAGCGGTCGCACCGGCACCGACGAGGAGGAACTTCTTCGTGATCTGCATGACCCCAGGAAACCCCGGCGGAGGGTAACGCCGCGCTGTGGCAACCCTAAGGCGCGGTTAACGCCTCCAGCCGCGTCATCCGGCCCCGGTGCCACGCCCGAGAACCAGCTCCACGGCCGACCCGGCGACCCGCATCCCGCCGCCGGACGCCTGCGCCGTCCGGCGGGCGATGTCCAGGCCCAGCCCGGTCGAGCCGCCGCCGCTGCTGCCGCGCTCGCCGAACTCGGCGGGGAAGCCCGGACCGTCGTCCGAGACGGTCAGCACCGCGCCGGTCGCCGTGGCGGCCAGCCGTACGGCGAAGGCCAGCCCCTCGGCCGTGTGCGCGAACACGTTGCCGAGCAGCGCGTCCACGCACGCCGCCAGGTCGCCCTCGCTCACCGCCACCTCCGCCGGCCCGTCGGGCAGCTCGATCGTGAACGCGCGCTCCTGGTCCTCCGCCAGCACCGACCAGAACAGCACCCGGCCGCGCACCACCGACGTCGCGTCGCACGAGGGCCGACGGGCGGGCGTCACCGCCTCGGCCGCGTCGCGGTCGGCGCGGCGGCGGGTCTCCTCGATCACCGCGCTCACCGCCCGCTCCAACGCGTCGGCACGGGCGCCGATCCGGGCCGCCTCCTCCGGGTCGCGCAGCGACTCCGCGTCCGCGCCCAGCCCCATCAGCGGGGTGCGCAGCCGGTGCGAGAGGTCGGCGACCGACTCGCGCTCGGCCTCCAGCAGGTCGCCGATGCGCCCGGCCAGATGGTTCAGCGCCCGGCCCACCGACTCCACCTCGGGCGGGCCGCCCGGCTCCGCCCGCGCGCTCAGATCCCCTCCCGCGAGCCGGTGCGACAGCCTGGCCAGCTCGCCCACCGGCCGGGTCACCCGCAGCGCCAGCCGGTCGGCCAGCACGATCCCCAGCACCACCAGCGCCAGCGCGAGCAGCCCCAGCGCCAGCCACGCCTCCCGTACGCCGCCGGCCAGCTCCGCGTCGCCGACGAACACCCTGATCACCACCGGGCCCTCGGCCGTGCGCACCGAGACCAGCACCTCGCGCCCGCCCTGCGCCTGCGCGGTCACGCTGCGGCCGGTCTTGGCCAGGCGCACCGCGTCGGACACCGGCGCCGGCTCGCCCAGCACCCGGCCGTCCGGCAGGAAGACCGTGGCGGGCACGGGCATGCGCTCGACGGCCAGCGGCAGGTCGGGGGTGCCGACCGCGACCACGACCGACTCGGCCGCGCTGGTCGCCCGGCTGAGGGCGCCGTTCTCGGCCACCGTACGGATCAGCAGGGCCATCGGCACCAGCAGCGCGACCAGCACCGCCCCGGTGACCGCCGCCGCCAGCATGGCCAGCCAGCGCCTCACGAGGGGGCGACCAGCTTGACCCCGACGCCGCGCACCGTGTGCAGGTAGCGCGGGCTGGAGGCGGTCTCGCCGAGTTTCCTGCGCAGCCACGACAGGTGCACGTCCACGGTCTTGTCGGCGCCGCCGTAGGGGACCTGCCAGACCTCCGTGAGCAGTTCGCGCTTGCTGACCACCTCGCCCGCGCGGGCGGCCAGATAGTGGAGCACGTCGAACTCCCGCGGCGTCAGGTCCAGCGCGGCCCCGTCGAGGGTCGCCACCCGCGCCCGGTGGTCGAGGCTGAGCGCGCCGACCGTGACCGCCTCCTCTGCCCGCTCGTCGCCCGTCCGGCGCAGGACCGCCTTGATCCGGGCGTTGAGCTGGGCCGCGCTGAACGGCTTGACCACGTAGTCGTCGGCGCCCGCGTCCAGCACGGGCACCATCTCGTGGTCGCCGTCGCGGGCCGTCGCCACGATCACCGGGACCCGGCTGACCGAGCGCAGCATGCGCAGCAGTTCGCGGCCGTCGAGGTCGGGCAGGCCGAGGTCGAGCACGACGAGGTCCGGCCGGTCCTGTACGGCCAGCCGGAGCCCGTCGAGAGCGGTGGGGGAGGAGGAGACGGCGTGACCCAGCTCGCGTAGTCCCCGGGTGAGGGCGGTGCGGATCGTGACGTCGTCCTCGATCAGGAGGATTGCAGCCATATATCTCCACGTTAACCTGGCGTTAGGAGTGATTGGGGGAGTCTGGGCCTGTGAAACGACTGGTCATCGCCTGGCTCGTGGTCGCGCTCGCCGCCACGGGCGCCGCCGTCGCCGTGCTCGGGTTGCTCGGCGGTTCCATCACCGGCGGAAACGGACATGTCATGACGCAGGCCGAGGCGAGGGCGCAGCTGGCGACCGTACCGGCCGGGGGCGGCCCGGCGCGCGCGCAGACGGTCACGCCCACCGTGCGCCCCGGCGGCACCGGGGCGCCCGCCGTGCAGTCGGTCATTCGCACGGCGGGCGGCACCGTGATCGCCTCGTGCAGCGGCGGGCAGGTCAGCCTGCGCAACTGGAGCCCCTACCAGGGCTTCTCCGCCGACGACCAGGCGCCGGGCCCCGCCGACCGGCTCACCGTCGAGTTCGATCGTGATGACGGAGCGGACAACGGGGAGGACGTCGAGGTCGTCGTCGGCTGCTCCGCCGGGCAGCCGGTCACGCTGGCGGGCTGAGTTCCGCCTTCGTCCGCTCGGCCTCCTGCCTGATGCGGCCCATCACCGCCGGGCTCAGGTCCTGCGCGGCGAACCTCGCCACCATCGCGTCCATCACCGCGTGCGCCCGGCCGAACTCGCCCTGCCTGGCCTCCGCCCTGGCCAGACGGCGCATCACCAGATTGAGGGTGATGTTGTCGATCCGCCCGCCCTCCCGCACCACCGCGCCGAGCCTGCGGACACCCAGTTCGGCGTCCGCCGCCCGGACCCGCAGCCGCCCGCCCGACAGGTCCTTGAAGCCGCGTTCGGCGTTCAGGCCGGTGACCAGCCGGGCGTACACGGCCAGTGGGTGGGCGCCGTGGCGCTCGATCACCTCCTCCAGGGCGTCGTTGCCCGCCCGCAGCCGGGGCGAGTCGGAGCCCAGCAGCGACAGCAGCGTGCCCTGCTCCTCGCCCAGCAGCAGTTCGGCCACCCGCCGGTCGTCGGCGGAGACCGGCTCCGCCACCCGGATCACGCACGGCGGGGAGACCACGCGCGAGCCGTCGGCCGCCGCGTACTGCGCGGTGATCCGGTACTCGCCGGGGCGCTGGAAGTAGTGCCCGTCGCGGCCGTGCCCGATGTAGGCGCTGTCATAGCGTGCCGGGCCGAGCGTCACCGACGGCGCGTCGTCCACGCAGTGGCGCAGCATCGGCCGGTACAGCACCGAGTCCCCGTCCGGCCCGCGCACGCACACCTGGGTGAACTCCGTGTCCGGGTGCAGGTGCCCGTGTGTGGTGGCCGGGCCGTCGGCCGACCACAGCTTCAGCTCGACCACCACCGGCTCGCCGAAGGCGAACGACTCCTTGGCCCGCACCGAAAGACGCAGCCCGCCGGCCTCCTCGTCCTGCTGCTCGAAGGGGTCGATGTCGGCCGCGCCGGTGCCGAAGGCGTTCGCGCCCATCGCCACGTCGCGGAAGAATCCGTGCCGCAGGTGCACCAGTTCGGCGTCGGTGAACTGGAACGGGAAGGCCGCCCAGTAGCCCGGCTCGCCGCCCGGCCGGTAGTTCTGGACGTAGTTCATCCACGACAGGTCGCCGAACCCGCCGCTGGGGCCGAGCGGCTGCGGCGGCCTGGCCAGGTTCTTCTGCCAGGAGTGCATCAGGTTGAAGGCGTGGCCGAGTTCGTGCACGTACGTGCGCAACTGGGCGCGCTGCGCCTGCGGGGAGGTGCCCTTGACGGCGTCGTGGAAGACCGCCGCGCCCTGCCGCTGGTAGGCGTCCGCGTAGTCGAACATGATGCCCCGGTAGCCGCCCACGTGCCTGCTGGCCACCAGCAGCCAGACGCGCCAGGCGGCGGCGTCGCCGTACTGGCTGAACTGGGTGGTCATCGCGTGGTGCAGTTCGGCGTCGTCCCAGGCCAGGTCGGCGCCGGCGGCGCCGACCGGTACCACGCCCGGCTGGGCCAGGCGCAGTTCGATGCCCGCCTCCGCGTACGCGGCGGGCACGCTCAGGTGCCGCGCGGGCGAACCGGTCGGGCCGGGCAGCGAGCCGGTGTCGTAGGAGACGAACGGCACCGCGCCGACGACCGAGTCCTGTTCGAGCAGCACGCTGCGGAAGAACCGCGAGGTGAAGGTCAGCGCGTACTCACGGCCGGCCACCGCCGCGCTCGCCCCGTCCGGGCCGATCACGACGCGTACCGCCGGGTCGGTGACCTGGTGGGTGAAGACGCCGGTGCCGGACACCGTCGTGCGCCCGCCCTCCGAACGGACGGCGGGCGCGGCGACGACGAACGAGCCGGTGTAGGAGGTGCCGGAGAACAGATCGCCGCTCACCCGCCCCGTGGGACGGATCCCGTCGACGTCCACGCGCAGCTCCAGCCGCTCGTCGCCGTCCTGACCCTGGTACAACCCGCTGATCATGGGGGACTCCCTGTGCGATGGGGGTTACACCTGGGACGTTCCGCCTGATCAGAGGGGCTGTCAACGGCTTCCGCGAACCTGGAGCGAGGCCAGCAGCTCCTCGGAGGCCTTGGTGATCACCTCCACGGCGCGGTCGAAGGCCTCCGCGTTGTGGGCGGCCGGTGCCCGAAATCCCGAGATCTTCCTGACGTACTGCAGCGCCGCCGCGCGGACGTCGTCCTCTGTGACGCTCTCCGTGTAGGGCGGGCGCAAGGTCTTGATGCTTCTGCACATACCGTCAACGGTAATAGCCGATGCGCTGGCTTATCCGGTCGGCGCCCTCGACGAGCCGGGCGCCGACCTCGGGCAGCCGCTCCGGGGTGAGCCGGTACGACGGCCCCGACACGCTGACCGCCGCCACCACCGCGCCGTCGGCCCCGCGCACCGGCGCGGCCACCGCGTTCAGCCCGATCTCCAGTTCCTCCACGGTGCTCGCCCAGCCTCGCTCCCTGATCCGGTCGAGGCCCAGCTCCTCGACCGTGGTGACGGTGGCGGGGGTGTAGCGCTCCAGCCGGGGCGGCGGATCCAGCGCGCCGAAGGCCAGCAGCACCTTGCCGCTGGAGGTGGCGTGCGACGGGGTGCGCTGGCCGACCCAGTTGTGGCCGCTGATCGCCGACGGGCCGCGCACCTGGGTGATGTTGACCGCGTGCCCGTCGAGCGGGACCGCCACGTTGACGGTCTCGCCGACCTCCTCGGCCAGCCGCCCGCACACCTCGCGGCTCTCCTTGGCCAGGTCGAGCTGGGCGGTGGCGGCCCCGGCCAGCCGTACGACGCCGAACCCGAGCCGGTAGCGGCCGCGCTCGCCGTCCTGCTCCACGAGCCCGCCCTGCTCCAGGGCGGCGAGCAGGCGGGAGGCCGTCGACTTGTGCACGTCGAGTTCGGCGGCCAGATCGGTCACCCGGGTGGCGCCCCTGCGCGCGAGGATCTCCAGGATCGCGATGGCGCGATCGACGGACTGCACCGGGCTGTTGCTCACAGCGCGACAGCGTAGCGCCCGGCGCTCACCGGAGCTCGGTGCCGAAGGCCGCCGCGAGCTGCCGCATGCCCTCGGCCAGCTCGTCGCGGTCGAGGGCGTCGATGCGCTCGGCCGGGCCGGACACCGACATGGCCGCCACCACCCGCCCGCCGTCGTGCACGGGCACCGCCAGGCAGTGGACGCCCAGCTCCTCCTCGCCGAGGTCCAGCGCGTAACCCCGGGTTCTCACCAGGTCCAGCTCGGCCAGCATGGCGGCGGGCTCGGTGATGGTGTTGGCCGTTTTGCGAGGCATCCCGGTCCGCTCCAGCAGCGCCAGCGCCTCGGCCCGGCTCCTGTCGGCGACGAGCACCTTGCCCACCGCCGTGCTGTGCGGCAGCACCCTGCGGCCGACCTCGGCGAACATCCGCAGCCTGCGCGGGGAGGACACCTGCGCGACGTACACGACGAAGTCGCCCTCCAGTACGGCCAGGTTCGCGGTCTCGCCGGACAGCTCGACCAGCCGGGTCAGGTACGGCTGCGCCCACACCGCCACCATGCGCTCGGCCACGCCGCCCAGCCGGACCAGGCCGCCGCCCAGGGCGTAGCGGCGGTCGGACTCCTGCCTGACGTACCCGCGCGTGAGCAGCGTGCGCAGCAGCCGGTGGATGGTCCCGTACGGCAGCCCGGTCGCGGCCGCGATCTCGGACAGCCCCGCCTCGCCGCCGTGGTCGGCCAGCGCCTCCAGCACGTCGAGCGCGCGGTCGACCGACTGCACGCTCACAGGCGCACCCCTCGCAGCGACGCGTCCAGCACCTCGGCCGTGTGCGCCACCCGGATCGGCCGGCCCGCGCGGGCCATCGCGGCGGCGATCTGCATCGTGCAGCCCGGGTTGGCGGAGATCAGCAGTTCCGCGCCGGTCGCGGCCACCGAGGCGGCCTTGCGGTCGCCGAGGTCGCGGGCCGCCTCCGGCTGGAAGACGTTGTACGTCCCGGCCGACCCGCAGCAGATCGCGGCCTCCGGCACCTCCTTCAGCCGCAGCCCGGGAATCGCCGCCAGCAGTTCCCTCGGCTGCCGCCTGATGCCCTGCGCGTGCGCCAGGTGGCAGGCGTCGTGGTAGGCCGCGCTCACCTCCAGCGGATGCCGCTCGGCGGCGGGGCCCAGCTCGGCCAGGAACTCCGACAGGTCCACGACGCGGAAGCCAGGCGCCTCGTACTCCTTCATCGACGACCCGCATCCGGCCGCGTTGACCACGACGGTGTCCACGCCCGCCTTCCTGAACGTCCTGATCGTCCGCGCGGCCAGCCGCCGCGCCTGCGCCTCCTGGCCGGCGTGCACGCTCAGCGCCCCGCAGCAGCCCTGGCCGGGCGGGATCACCACGTCGCAGCCCTCCAGCGCGAGCACCCGTGCGGTCGCCGCGTTCACCTGCGGGAAGAACTCGCGCTGCACGCAGCCGGTGAGCATGCCGACGACCGCCCTGCGCGGCCCGCGCGCCCGCACCAGCCTGGGCAGCCGCTGCCTGACGGGGACCTCGGGCGCGAGCGCGGCCATCGCCCCGAGGCTCGGGTGCGCCCGCGCCAGGAACGGAGCCAGCCGCCGCGCCGTCCGCAGACCGGGGCGCAGCAGCCGCAGCCGCCTCGGGTAGGGGAACAGGCCGAAGACCAGGCCACGGATCGCCCGCTCCCTCGGGTCGCGGACGACGGCGCGCTCGACCTCGGCGCGCGTCTGCTCGATCAGCAGGTCGTACCGGACGCCGGACGGGCAGGCGGTCACGCACGCCATGCAGCCGAGGCAGGCGTCGAAGTGCCCGGCCATCACGGGGGTGATCGGGGTGCCCTCCGTGTGCTGCTTCATCAGATGGATCCGGCCGCGCGGGGAGTCCATCTCCTCGCCCCACAGCACGTACGTGGGACAGGTCGGCAGGCAGAACCCGCAGTGGACGCAGTCCTTGATCAGTTCGGGGTCCATGTCAGATGCCTCCCACGAAGCGGCCGGGCGACATCGTGCGCGCGGGATCGAAGCGCTCCTTGACCCGCCGCATCAACGCCATCGCCGAAACCTCGCCCCACCGGTCGATGCCTTCCGGGCCGTTCGCCGCCGTACGGTCGGGCCACTGGTCGGACCACTGGTCGGACCACTGGTCGGGCCACGCCAGCAGGACCACCCTGGCTCCGTCCGCCCTGAGCCGCGCGACCAGCTCAGGATCGCGGGCGTGCAGCCACAGGCGCCCGGTGACCGGCGACCCCCGTAGCGCGGCGCCCGCCTCCGCCGCGAGGTCGAGCACCGCGCCCACCCGGGACGGCAGGCAGCGCACCTCCGCCAGGTGGGTCCCGTCGAGCGGCTCGTCCCACCACGCGGGGGCCGTGTCGCGCACCTCGCCGGGCAGGCCGCTCTCGCGCAGCAGCGCCTCGGCCCGGTGGGCGGCCGCCGTACCCTCGACGAGGGCGGCCACCCGCACCCCGTCGCCGCTCGCGCACTCCACCGCGCTGGGCTCGTGCTGGGAGGCGGCCAGGACGGCGGCGAGCTCCCGGACCCGCGCCCGCCCGGTCTCCACCTCGATCCACCGGCGCTCGGCGGGCAGCGGGTGCAGCCGGAATGTGGCCTCGGCGATGACGCCCAGCGTGCCGTACGACCCGGTGAACAGCTTGCCCAGGTCGTAGCCCGCGACGTTCTTGACCACCTTGCCGCCCGAGCGGGCGACGGTGCCGTCCGGCAGCACCACGGTCATGCCGATCAGCAGGTCGCGCGGGGTGCCGTACCGGAAGGAACGGGGACCGGCGAGCCCGGTGGCCAGCAGGCCGCCGACGGTCTCGCCCGCGCCGGAGGGCGCGTCGGCGGCCAGTTCCTGCCCCGCCCGCGCGAGCCGGTCGGCGAGCGCCGCCAGCGTGAGGCCCGCCTGCGCACGCACGATCAGGTCGCCCGTGGCGTGCTCGACGACCTCGTTCAGGCAGCTGGTGTCGAGCAGGACGTCGCAGCGTTCGGGCGGCGCCCCCCAGTGCACCTTGGTGCCGCCGCCCACGGGCACGACCGCCAGCCCTTCCTGCGAGCAGGCGCGCAACAGCGCGGCCACCTCCCGCACGGACTCCGGCAGCGCCACCCAGCGGGGCAGCACCCCGCCGACCCGGTCGCCGTCACCGGCCTCGCGCAGCGTCACTCCCGTCGTGCCGATCGCCATCAGAACTGCTCCGCCTCCCCGGACTCGACCAGCGGATGCACGCCCTTGCGCACACCCGGTACCTCGCCGCACAGGCGCGGCGTCGGGAAGACCTTGCCGGGGTTGGACAGGCCGCGCGGGTCGAAGGCGCACCGGACGAGCTGCATGGTGTCGAGATCGTCCGGGGAGAACATCTTCGGCATGTACCCGGCCTTGTCGACGCCGACGCCGTGCTCGCCGGTGATCGAACCGCCGTGCTCGACGCACAGGTCGAGGATGCGGCCGGAGACGGCCTCGGCCCGCTCGCCCGCGCCCGGCTCCGCGTCGTCGAACAGCACCAGCGGGTGCAGATTGCCGTCACCGGCGTGGAAGACGTTGGCCACCCTGATGCCGTATTCGGCCGACAGCCGGTCGATGCTCGCCAGCACCCGGGGCAGGCTGGTGCGCGGCACCACCCCGTCCTGCACGATGTAGGCGGGGCTGATCCGGCCGACCGCCGCGAAGGCCGACTTGCGGCCCTTCCAGATCGCCGCCCGCTCCTCCGCGTCCGCCGCCACCCGCAGCTCGAAGGCGTCCGCGCAGATCATCCGCAACTGCGCGAACTGCTGCTCGACCTCCGCTGCGGGGCCGTCCAGTTCGACGATCAGCACCGCGCCCGCGCCCTGCGGGTACGCGCACGCGACCGCCGCCTCCGCCGCCTCGATCGCCAGCGCGTCCATCATCTCGATCGCGGCGGGGACGATGCCCGCGCCGATGATCGCGGTCACCGCCGCGCCGCCCTGCTCGACGCTCTCGTAGGCGGCCAGGACCGTCGTCACGGCCTCGGGGGCACGGCTCAGCCGTACGGTGACCTTGGTGGTGATGCCCAGCGTGCCCTCCGAGCCCACGAAGGCGCCGAGCAGGTCGTAGCCGGGGTCCGTCCGGTCGAGGGTGACGATGTCACCGTCGGGCGTGACGATCTCGCACGCCTCCACGTGGTTGACGGTGAAGCCGTACTTGAGGCAGTGGGCGCCGCCGGAGTTCTCGGCGACGTTGCCGCCGATCGAGCAGATCTGCTGGCTGGAGGGGTCGGGCGCGTAGTAGTAGCCCTGCTCGCGCACCGCCTCCGTGATCGCCAGGTTGGTCACGCCGGGTTCGACCACCGCGCGGCGGTCGGCCAGATCGATCTCCAGGATGCGGCGCATCCGCGAGGTGACGATGAGCACGCCGTCGGTGCGGGGGAGCGCGCCGCCGGACAGGCCCGTGCCGGAGCCGCGCGCCACGAACGGCACGCCGTACTCGGCGCAGAGCCTGACGATCGCGGCGATCTCCTCGGCGCTGCCGGGCAGGACGACGACGCCGGGCGTGGCGCGGTGGTAGGTCAGGCCGTCGCACTCGTACGTGCGCAACCGGACCGGGTCGGTGATCGGTTCCGTCACCTCGCCCAGCCGCGCGACGAGCTCATCGAGGGCTGTCATGGCATGCGAGCATATGCCGGAAGAGTCAGGAATTCGGCGAAGTCGTCGTCCAGCGCGACCTCCTTGAACAGCTCCTTGGCCTGCTCGAAGAACGGGCTGTCGTGCCGCTGCTCGTCGATGATCCGCTCCACCAGCTCCTTCGTGACCACCTGCCCGGTGTCGGACAGGCGGATGCCGTTGTGGATCCACTGCCAGATCTGCGAGCGCGAGATCTCGGCCGTGGCGGCGTCCTCCATCAGGTTGTGGATCGCGACCGCGCCGAGCCCGCCCATCCAGGCCGCCAGGTAGCGCAGCGCCACGTCCACGTTGTTGCGCAGCCCCGCCTCGGTGATCTCACCCGGCGTGGCCGAGACGTTCAGCAGGTCGGCGGCGCCCACCCGGACGTCCTCGCGCAGCCGGTCGAGCTGGTTCGGACGGCCGTCGAGGACGGCGTCGAAGACCTCACGGCAGACCGGCACCAGGTCGGGGTGGGCCACCCAGGAGCCGTCGAAGCCGTCGCCCGACTCGCGGGTCTTGTCGGCGCGGACCTTCTCCAGCGCGGCCGCGTTGACCTCCGGGTCGCGCCGCGACGGGATGAAGGCCGCCATCCCGCCGATGGCGTGCGCGCCGCGCCGATGGCACGTTCGCACGAGCAGTTCGGTGTAGGCGCGCATGAACGGCGCGGTCATCGTGACCGCGTTGCGCTCGGGCAGCAGGAACTCGCGGCCCCTGGTGCGGAACTTCTTGATCACGCTGAACAGGTAGTCCCAGCGGCCCGCGTTGAGCCCGGCCGAGTGCTCGCGCAGCTCGTAGAGGATCTCGTCCATCTCGAAGGCCGCCGGGTAGGTCTCGATCAGCACGGTCGCCCGGATCGTCCCCCTGGGGAGGCCGAGCGCGTCCTGAGCGTGGACGAACACCTCGTTCCAGAGCCGCGCCTCCAGGTGGGACTCCATCTTCGGCAGGTAGAAGTAGGGGCCCTTCCCCTTGCCGAGCTGGCGCCTCGCGCAGTGGAAGAAGTACAGGCCGAAGTCGAACAGCGACGCCGGCACCGGCCGGCCGTCCACCCTCGCGTGCTTCTCGTCGAGGTGCCAGCCGCGCGGCCGGACCACGACCGTGGCCAGCTCGTCGTCGGGCCGCAGCGCGTAGCTCTTGCCCCCGGTCTCGAAGTCGATCGTGCGGTCGAGTGCGTCGCGCAGGTTGAGCTGGCCGTTCACGCAGTTCTCCCACAGCGGGGAGTTGGCGTCCTCGAAGTCGGCCAGCCACACCCTGGCGCCGGAATTGAGGGCGTTGACGGTCATCTTCCTGTCGACCGGGCCGGTGATCTCGACGCGGCGGTCCTCAAGGCCGGGAGCGGGCGGCGCGACCCGCCACTCGCCCTCCCTGACCGCCTCGGTCTCCGGCAGGAAGCCGAGCGTGCCGCCCGCCGACAGCTCCGCCTGGCGGTCCTGCCTGGCCTGGAGAAGTTCGCGGCGGCGGGCGTCGAAGCGGCGGTGGAGGGACTCCACGAAGTCCAGTGCCTCGGGCGTGAGGATCTCGTCGAACCGGTCGAGCCGCGGGCCGGTGATCTCCATTACCCCTCGCTTTCCATTATGCGGAAAATCAGTTCTGGATTATGGAATTGAAGCTACTTCATGCGCCTGCGGGGGTCAAAGGCGGGGTCACCCCGGGGACATCCCGGATGCAGGCCGTACCCTGGGCGCGGAAGGATCGCCCGCATGAGAGCAATCGTGTTCGCGGGGGCGCTGGCCGTGTCCGCCGTCGTGCTCACGGGCTGCCGCCTGGAGAGCCTCGGCGGCCCCACCGAGGAGAGCGTGGTCAGCTACGACGTCGGCGACAAGGTGAGCGCCCTGGAGGTCTACGCGGGCAGCGGGGACATCGTGGTCACGGGGTCGGACCGGAGCGGCATCCGCGTCACGGAGACCATGCAGTGGCGCAACAGGAAACCGGAGGCCCGGCACCAGGTCAACGGCGAATGGCTCCGGCTCGACTACGAGTGCCCGCACGGCACCTGTTCCGTGAGCTACCGCGTCGAGGTGCCCAAGGGAACGCAGGTCAAGCCGGAGACCGGGTCGGGCGACATCACCCTGCGCGGCCTCACCGGCCGGATCGAGGTCACGGCGGGCTCCGGCGAGGTCGAGGCGTCCGGGCTCGGGGCGGGTGAGACCACGGCCGAGACGGGCTCGGGGAACATGGAGTTCAAATACGGCGCTGTGCCGGGCGACGTGGACCTGCGGACGGGTTCCGGCAACATCTCCGTGACCGTGCCCGACGCCTCTTACGACATCACCACGGACACCGGATCGGGCGACACCCGGGTGGACGTCGCACAGGACCCCGCGGCGCCTTCGAAGATCGCCGTGGAGACCGGTTCCGGAAATATTCGCGTGTTGCCCGGATAACCAGGTGATCGCCCCCCTGGTGACGTGTCACCATCGGGAAGACACCACGGTGTTCAGACGTTGCCTATTAGAGATGACACGAATGCAGAATTTTACCCCACTCGATCACATCGAGACCGGCGAGTTGGACCTTGAAGAGCGCCAGGCGCTCCGCCGCGTCGCTGGCCTCTCCACCGAGCTCCAGGACGTCACCGAGGTCGAATACCGCCAGCTCAGACTCGAGCGGGTGGTCCTCGTCGGTGTCTGGACCTCGGGAACGGCTGAAGACGCCGAAAACTCTCTCCTCGAACTCAAACTCCTGGCGGAGACCGCCGGCTCGGAGGTGCTGGAAGGGCTCATCCAGCGCCGGCCGAAAGCCGACCCCGCCACCTACATCGGCGCGGGCAAGGCGCTGGAACTGCGCGACATCGTCGAGGCCAGCGGCGCCGACACGGTCATCGCCGACGGCGAGCTGACCCCGGCGCAACTGCGCGAGCTGGAGGAGGTCGTCAAGGTCAAGGTGGTCGATCGGACCATGCTGATCCTCGACATCTTCGCCCAGCACGCCAAGTCCCGCGAGGGCAAGGCGCAGGTCGAGCTGGCCCAGTTGCAGTACCTCATGCCGAGGCTGCGCGGCTGGGGCGGCAACCTGTCCCGCCAGGTCGGCGGCCGGTCCTCCAACGGCGTCGGCGTGGGCGGGCGCGGTCCCGGTGAGACGAAGATCGAACTCGACCGGCGCCGCATTCGCGAGCGCATGGCGAAACTGCGCAGGCAGATCGCCGGCATGTCCACCGCGCGCGAGGTCACGCGGCACCGGCGCAAGAGCCGCGAGGTTCCCGCCGTGGCCATCGCGGGCTACACCAACGCGGGCAAGTCCTCGCTGCTCAACCGCATCACCGGCGCGGGCGTGCTGGTGGAGGACGCCCTGTTCGCCACGCTGGACCCGACCGTGCGCAGGTCGCGCACGGCCGACGGCCGCCTGTTCACGATCGCCGACACCGTCGGCTTCGTCAGGCACCTGCCGCACCAGCTCGTCGAGGCGTTCCGCTCCACGCTGGAGGAGGTCGCCGACGCCGACCTGATCCTCCACGTGGTCGACGGCTCGCACCCCGACCCTGAGGGGCAGCTCGCCGCCGTGCGCGAGGTCTTCGGCACCATCGAGGGCGCGCTCGACGTGCCCGAGCTGGTGGTGATCAACAAGGCCGACGCGGCGGACCAGGAGGTGCTCGACCGGATCGCCAGGCGCGAGCGCGACAGCGTCGTGGTCTCCGCGCACACCGGCGCGGGCATCCCGGAGCTGCTGGAGCTGCTGGAGAGCCGGCTGCCCCGTCTCGACCACGAGGTCAGGCTGCTCGTCCCCTATGACAGGGGCGACCTGATCTCCAGGGCCCACGAGGAGGGCGAGGTCGTCTCCGTCGAGCACGTCGAGGACGGGACGATCCTGCACGCCTGGGTGCTGTCCAGCCTGTACAGCGAGCTGGAGCGGGTGGCCAAGCCCGTCGAGCGAGTCTGATGCCGGTATAAGGGGTACGGCGGCAGCCGTCGTACCCCTTATATGCCGACAAAAGCGGCAGTGGTCTTGGGGTCGGGGGATTGCTACGATTGGCCAAGCCTTAGGACGAAACGGCGTGGGTTATGGATGATGGCTGCTGCGGAACGTCACGCCCGCAGGGGGCTCTGTGACGGTTGGGATTTCTTCCGAATAACCCTGTACAGCTAGCCAGCCTGTGAAATAACGTAACTGAACTGAAATCGTCGGAACATGCGGCCGACGGTAAGGTCACCGCACATCATTGGCGGATGAGAGCAGGAGACCCCATGTCGTCCGGACCCGGAGCGGACTCAATGGGCGCGGCGAAGGCCGTGCGCGTGCTTCCGCGTCCGTGCGGGGCGGTGATGCGGTGACCGTTCGCCTGCTGACCAACATCGGCCGTCTCTGGACCGGCAACGAGGTCCTCAGCAACGCGGCCATCCTCGTCCACAACGACCGCATCGCGTGGGTCGGCCGCGCCCCCGACCTGCCGCAGAGCGTCCCCGGAGTCGTCGACGACATCGTCGACGTCGACCACGTCGAGAACCTCGGCGGCGCCCTCGTCACACCCGGCCTCATCGACGCCCACACGCACCCGGTCTACGCCGGCAACCGCTACGCCGAACTCGCCATCCGCACCGGCGGCTCCACCTCCTCCGCCATCACCGCGGCGGGCGGCGGCGTCGGCTCCACCGTCACCGTGACCCGGGGCACCGACCCGTGGACCCTCTGCAACGGCGTCCGTGAACGCCTGCGCTCCTGGATCCTCGGCGGCACCACCACCGTCGAGGCCAAGACCGGCTACCACCTCACCCGCGACGGCGAACTCGCCGACGTGCGGCTGCTGCGCGAGCTGGAGAAGGAACCGATGATGCCGAGGGTGCACGTCACCTTCCTGGCCGCGCACGTCGTCCCGCCCGAGTACTTCGGCCGCCAGCGCGAGTACGTCGAGGCCGTGGGCGCCTGGTGCGCCGACGCGGCCGCCGCCGGAGCCGACAGCGTCGACGTCTACTGCGACGAAGGCCACTTCACCACCGAGGAATCCCGCTGGGTCCTCGCCTCCGGCCGCAACGTCGGCCTGCTGCCGCGCATCCACGCCGGGCTGTTCAGCCGCCGAGGCGCCGTGCAACTGGCCGCCGAACTCGGCTGCGCCTCCGCCGACGGCCTCCACCACACCTCCGACGAGGATCTCGCCATCCTGTCCCGGTACGGTGTGCCCGCCGTCGTCTGCCCCGCGACCGCTCTGCAGCGCGGCAATCTGCCGCCCGTCCGCAAGATGATCAAGCATGGCGTGGTCGTCGCCCTCGGCAGCGACCACAACCCCGGCTACTGCGGCATCACGTCGATGTCCCAGGTCATCGCCATGGCCGTCGCCGCCTTCGGGATGAGTGTCAACGACGCCCTGCGTGCCGCCACGCTCGGCGGGGCCACCGTACTCGGGGCGCCCGACAGAGGCGTGCTCACACCCGGCCGCCTCGCCGACATCGTCCAGTGGGACGCCGACCACGAAGGCGCCTTCGCCTGGGCTTTCGGTCTCAAGCCGCGCCGGGTCTGGCGGGGTGGCACGCCCGTCCAGTAGTGCGGTAGACCACCGGTCGCCGTCATCGCCTGCCTGATCGTCACCGCCTCCACCGCCTGTCTGAGCGTGCCGGCGGACGTCATTCTCGTCACCGCCTCCACCGCCTGCTTGAGCGTGCCCGCCGACGTCACTGTCGTCTCTGATGGCCTGATCGTGCCTGCCGTCGTCACCGTCGTCTCAGCTTGACTTCGGCGTCACCGTAACTGTCTGGCCTTCGTCCTCATCGCCGTCCACAGCTCTGGCGACGGCCTCACCCGTTATCCCCAGAACGCCGTTCTGGCCCTTGGCCTTGGCCCCACCCGCCATACCTTCGTTCGCGTGCACGCCGCCGACCCCACCACCGAGCAAGCCATCGCCACCTCCCGGCTTCAAGCGATCATCGACCCGGCCGAAGACACACCTCCACGCCCGCCATCGCGCTCACACCCGACCCAGCCCCCTCGGCCCTCGACCAGACCCGGCCTTCTGGACCCAGGCAGACCCGGCCTCCGAGTCCTGCTGGCGATCGGGGCGCTGGCGGTTGCGGTGGGCGCCGTCTATCTCTGGCAGTCCCGCCCCACCTCCCACCCGCTCCCACCTCCAGCTCCGATAGCGGCCCCACACACCTCGGCCAACCGCCCCACGGCGACCGTCATGGTCCACGTAACCGGAAAGGTCCGCACCCCCGGCGTCTACACGCTGCCGGCCGGAGCCCGGGTAACCGACGCCCTGAAAGCCGCAGGAGGCCTACGGGACGGCGCGCACCCAGGCGTCCTCAATCTCGCCAGACGCCTGCTGGACGGCGAGCAACTGGCCGTGGGCACCAAACCCGCCTCTCAACCGCCGGGCGCGATCACCACCTCTCCACTCGACCCCACGGCCACCGTCATAGACCTCAACACAGCCACGATCGCCCAGCTGGAGCAGCTCCCCGGAGTAGGCGAAGTCCTTGCCACCCGCATAGCCACCTACCGCGACACCCAGGGCGGTTTCCGCAGCATCGACCAACTCAAAGAAGTCAGCGGCATAGGCGACCGCAAATTCGCCGACCTGAAAGACAAGGTCCGTATCTAGCCTGAAAATGCCCGAAGCCTTCAACGAAACACCCTTGCCACACACCACCCGGCCCCGCAGCCCCGCAGCCCCTTCGCGTGGCTGAGTTGGCAGCCTCACCAACCGTCACCCGGCCCTGTCCCTCCGCCTACCCCTGGTCGACGACACCCGCATGTTCTTCACATCACCCACCCGCGACGAGCCCGGCTCAGCGACCACCTGGTCTCTTGCCATGCCCGCCACAGCTTCCTGGGCAACGGCTCTCATCCTGCTGGGCTGTCCACCCGCAGCATGCATCACCACAGCCATCACAGCGGCTCTCGCCGCACTCATCGTCGCGGCCAGGCGCCGTACGACCAGCCTCAGCCCTGCCACACCCGCCCCCACAACCGGCCACCGACCGCTCAGCCCTGACCGCCTGCCGAGTCGGCGTCCTCCCCAGCGCTCCGCCACTTCGGACACCACGGAACACTCACCGAGCCGACCCCGAACCCTGCCTCCAACCACCCACCACAACTCCCGGCACATCCTCACCTGGCGGACGCCTCTCCGTGAACCCGTGAGAACGCTCATCCACCGCGCAGCTCAGAGCATCCGAATCCAACCGACCGCCTCCGGATACACACGGCTGTGGCGGAACACCCTCCTCGCGGTGCTCACCTGTGTCGCCGCCACCTCCGCCACCGTGGCCATGAGGGTCCACGCGGTCACCTCCGGCCCGGTTGCCCACCTCGCGGAACAGGGCGCCATCGTCACCGCCGAGGTCACCCTGACCGACGACCCGAAAATCCGACCACCCAAGAGCACTCGTTTCCCCCAAGACCGGGTGGCAGTCGAAGCCCGCATCGACATACTCCAGACAGACAAGGCCCGCATTGCCGTACGGTCGCCGGTGGTCCTCCTGGCCTCAGGCCGCTCGTGGCGCAACCTCCTACCCAGCCAACGCCTGCAAGTCAGCGGCAAGCTGGTACCCGGAGACCAGGGCACGCTCACCGCCGCCCTGTTCCTGCTCCGAGGCCAACCCGAAATCCTCTCGGGCCCGTCCTCACCGCAGACCGTGGCAGGCGAGATCAGGGCAGGCTTGCGGAACGCCGCGAACGTCCTGCCGACCGAGCAGCGCGGCCTCCTCCCCGGACTGGTGGTCGGCGACGTATCACGCATGGACCCCCAGGTGTCCGCCGACTTCAAGGACGCGGGCCTGTCTCACCTCACAGCGGTGAGCGGCGCGAACCTCGCGATCGTCGCCGGAGCCGTCCTCGCCCTCTCCCGCCTGACAGGGCTGCCACTGGCCGCCCGCGCCGGGCTGGCCGCAGTCGCCATGATCGCGTTCGCGGTGGTCGCCCGCCCCTCACCCAGCGTCCTGCGGGCCCTCCTCATGGGCCTCGTCGCCGCCGTCGCCCTCGGCACCGGCCGCGCCCGCGACGGCGTCGCCGCCCTGTCAGCCTCAGTTCTCCTACTGATCCTCTTCAACCCAGAACTAGCCCGTTCGTACGCTTTCGCGCTATCGGTCACCGCCACAGCCGGAATCCTGCTCTTGGCCCCAACCTGGCGCGACCGCCTTACCGGCACATCCACAACCACCTCCGAGGCGCCACTCACCCACGACGAACCACCCGCTGGCACTGCCGATTCGCACAATCGCCAAACCACGCCCGCCAAGCACCGACCACCCGTCCTCCGAACCAGCGGCCAATCATCCCGACCCCGCCGCCCGCTCTCTGATCACGTCTCTTCGGCACGGTCCTGCCCGCCCTCTGGCCACCCCTCTTCGGCACGGCCCTGCCTGCCCTCTGATCACCTCTCTTCTGCAGTGTCCTCCCAGCCTGCCGACCACATCCCCTCCCCGATGTCCCGTCCGCTCGCTGGCTCTGAGCCCCCCGCCGTACACCGGCAACCCATGGACAGCGTGATCGTTCAATACCGAGGAGAGCTCTCCAGCCACCGGGATGCGTTGCTTGGCGATCCAGGTCGGACGGGCCTTGGAGTTCGAACCGCCTGCCGTGCGGCCGGGAGGTGGGTACGCCGCCGCTTCGCCCCTGGCCACGGTCGCGCACGCCGCATGCCGCGCTGGGTCGCGGAGGCGATCACCATCCCCGCAGCTGCTCAGGCTGCGGTGACCCCGGTGCTGGTGCTCATGGCGGGCGAGCTGACCCCTGTCGCGGTCCTCGCCAACCTCCTCGCCGGACCTGCCGTAGCCCCTGCCACCCTGCTCGGCTTCGCGGCCGCGCTGATCGCCCCCATCAGCCAAGACGCGGCAGAACTCCTCGTGATCCCGGCTGGGTACGCGGTCGGCTGGATCATCACGATCGCACAATGGTCCGCGCGACTCCCGCTGGCGACGATCCCATGGCCAGGTGGCCTGCCCGGAGTGGCGATGCTGGCGATCGCCGCCGTGGCCGCCGTACTTCTGCTGCGCCGCGCCCGGTGGCGAGCCGTCCTCGCGACACTGACGGTCGCCACGCTCATCGTCGTGTACGCCGTCGGCCCCGCCGTCGCTCCCTGGCCGCCGAAGGGGTGGCTGTTCGTGATGTGTGATGTGGGCCAAGGAGATGGGATGGCCGTGGCCGCAGGCGAGGGCCGAGCGGTCGTGGTCGACACGGGCCCGGACCCGGTCGCGATGGACAGATGCCTCAGCGATCTGGGCATACAGGAGGTCCCCCTGGTCATCCTCACTCACCCGCACATGGATCACACCGGTGGACTTGCCGGGATCCTCAGAGATCGCCGGGTAGGCGCGATCGTGGTGGCTTCGCACCACACCACCGAGGCCGTCCTGCCACCACTCACTCCCGCTCCCGCCGTACTCCCCTCGCACGACACGGACGCCGGCGAAGGCACCGTCCCGGCCAGCGGGGGAAGCGTGATCCCGCCCGTGACTCTGCTGCGTGATCCCGAAGATGCGCCGGGCACGGGCGTCGGGCCAGAAGTGGCGCGGCGTCGGGTTCCCGATTCCGGAGATGCGCCGGGCACGGGCGTCGGGTCAGAGGTGGCGTGGCGTCGGGTTCCCGATTCCGGAGATGCGCCAGGCACAGGGTTCGGCTCAGAGGTAACGCGGCGTCGGATTCCCGTGTGGGCCGCGTTGCCCGGGACGAGATGGCAGTTCGGGCCGTCGGAGCTGACGGTGCTCGCTCCCGATCAGGACGCCGTAGGAGGACATACCGAAGGAAGCGAGGTGAACAATGGGAGCCTGGTGGTTCGCGTTCGCTGGCAGGCGGGCTCACTGCTGCTCAGTGGGGACATCGAGACCGAGGCGCAGGCCAAGCTGCTGCGTGCGGAATCCCCGGCGGCGGACATCCTCAAGGTGCCCCACCACGGCTCCGCTCGGCAGGATGCGGACTTCATCGATGCGGTCGGTGCCCGAGCGGCACTGATCAGCGTGGGGGCGGACAACGACTACGGCCATCCGGCCCCCTCGACCCTGTCGATGCTGCAGAGGGCGGGAGCGCGCGTTTACCGTACGGACCGCTCGGGAGATCTGGCGGTTGTGTCCACGAGCGCAGGGTTGGCTGTCACGACGCGCCATTGATGGACGGCGAGCTGCGGGTGAGGCACATGGGAGAACGCCCCTGTGCTCGTCGGGGCCTGCGGCCTGGCCGACAGCGTGCGCCGCCGTCGCTCCGACTCGCTCTCCAGCATCGGGAGTGAATCGTGAGGAGGAGGGCGTGCCGAGTGGAGGGTGAGGAGCGGGGGCGAGAGGAAATGGAGGGTAAGGGGTGAGCGGTGGGCCGGGGCGCGTCGGTATGGCGGGAGGTGCAGGTGGGGGACTTGGGAGGTAGGGGACTTGGGTGGTCGGAAGGTGGTCTGGAGTGTCGGGGCGACGTGGGATGCTGCTTGGTATGGCGGTAACCGATCCAGCTCTGGTCACCCTGGTCGTCGGCGAAGAGGAACTGCTGGCCGAGCGGGCTGTGCGTGAGGTCGTGGCGGCGGCGCGACAGGCGGAGGCCGGCGCGGAGGTGCACGACCTCGTCGGGTCGAAGGTCACCCCCGGCGAGTTGGCACAGCTTGCGGCGCCGTCGCTGTTCGGCGACCGGTCGGTGGTGGTGATCAGGTCGGCGCAGGATCTCGGGAAGGACGTCATCGCCGAGGTCGTGGCCTACGCCAAGCAGCCGTCCGAGGACATCGTGCTCGTGGTGGTCCACCCGGGCGGGGTCAAGGGCAAGGCGCTGGTCGAGGGGTTGAAGAAGGCGCGGGTGGGCGTCGTCACCATCGGCAAGGTCACCAAGCCGGGCGAGCGGCTCGACTTCATCAAGACGGAGATCAAGCGGGCCGGGCGTTCCATCCAGGCGGACGCGGCACAGGCTCTGCTCGACGCGGTCGGCAATGACCTGCGGGAACTCGCCGCCGCGTGCAGTCAGCTGGCCTTCGACACGCAGGAGAAGAGCATCAACCTGGCCGCCGTGGCCCGCTATCACAAGGGCCGGGCGGAGGTCACCGGGTTCAACGTGGCCGATTCCGCCGTCGAGGGCAAGCTGGGGGAGGCGCTGGAGCAACTGCGGTGGGCGCTGGGGACGGGGGTCGCGCCCGTCCTGCTCGTGAGTGCCATGGCCGGTGGGCTGCGGTCGCTGGCGAAGGTGGGCGGGGCGCCGCGCAACCTGCGGGGCGGGCAACTGGCGAGCCATCTGGGCATGCCGCCGTGGAAGGTCGACCGGGTGCGGCGTCAGCTCAACGGCTGGGGGCCCGAAGGGCTGTCGCGGGCGCTTCAGGCGGTGGCCGTGGCGGACGAGCAGGTCAAGGGGGGTGGCGCGGATCCGGGCTATGCGCTCGAACGCGCCGTCCAGACCATCGTCGCCAGCCGGACCGGCCGGTAGCGGTCCACCGACAGTCTCCGAACCAGGATGCCGGTATCTCGGCCACCGGCTGTCAGGACGGATGATCGTCGGGTTGGGGTGTGAGGCCCCATGTGTCTCTTGGCTTCTAGCGGTCGTCGCAACACTGCTGATTGCTACTGTCCTCGGCGAGAAGCTCAGCCATGCGTTGGGCTGGGGTGTGGTGTCGTGTGGTCTGGGGTTGGGCCGTGGGGTCGGGTGGCTGCCGGTTGGGGTGTGATGTCGGCGACGGCCCGTAGCCGCTGCGCTGCGCAGCTCCAGGACGGCCAGGAATCGTGCGATCACCTGTCGGCGATGGCCCGTAGCCGCTGCGCAGCCCTACCCTGGATATCTCGTCAGGGCCCTGGCGCGGGTCGGCCTCAACGGCGCTGTCAATAGCACCGTGCCGCCTGCTGTCGGGGCGAGTAGTCGCGTGGCCGTGGAGTGGAGCGCGCAGTCGCACGCCTGACGTGGGGCGACGGGCCTGACAGCGGGTTTCTGAGAAGAAGTGGAGGTCACTTGCTGGCGAGGGTGCCGGGGCCTGCCAGCGGGTTGGGTTCGACTCGAATCGCTGGTTCCGGGCAGAGGGTCATACAGGGGTGGTTTCCCGTAGGACGCCGTCGTGGATCTCCAGGACGCGGTCTGCCAAGGTGATCAGCCCGGGGTCGTGGGTGGCGACCAGGGCCGTGACGCCCTCGCTGCGTACCAGCGCCCGGATCAACTGCATGATCTGCCGCCCCGTCTGAGAGTCGAGCTGCCCCGTGGGCTCGTCGGCGATCAGCAGGCGCGGCCGGTTGGCCAGCGACCGGGCCAGCGCCACCCGCTGGCGCTGGCCGCCGGAAAGCTCGTACGGCCGCTGGTTGGCGTGCTGTTCGAGTCCGACCAGCGACAGCAGCATCCGTACCCGCTGGTCCCGTTCGTCCACCGGCATCCGGGTCAGCCGCATGGGCACCCCGACGTTCTCGGCCGCCGACAGCACCGGGATCAGCCCGAAGGACTGGAACACGAACCCGAGCGTGTCCCGCCGCAGCGCCAGCAGCCGGTCCTCGTTCATGGCGGTCACGTCGTGACCGTCGATGGCTACCCGTCCCGCGTCGGGGGTGTCGAGCCCGCCGATCTGATTGAGCAGCGTGGTCTTGCCCGACCCGGACCGCCCCCGGACGGCGATCAGCTCGCCCGGGTGGGCGGTGAAGGACACCTCGCGCAGTGCGACGACCTCCTTGGGCCCGCTGCGGTACACCTTGCGCAGGTTCTCGACGACGACCAGGGGCTCACTCACCGTTGCTCTCCTCCCGGGCGGGCCAGACACCGATGTGGTCGTTCTCAAGCTCCAGCCGCACCCGGCGTTCCATGGCCAGGGCGTTCATGAAGTCGCGGGGCAGCTGGAGCCGCCCGACCCGGTCGAGCACGGCGTACTCCTCGGCGACGATCTCCCCTGCGGCGCCCTCGCGCCGCAGCGTCTCGCTGGACGTGCGGCCGTCCCGGATCCCGATCGTACGGTCCACCTGCTCGGACACGAGCGGGTCGTGGGTGACGATGACGACGGTGACCCCGAGCTCCCGGTTGGCCTTGCGCAGCGCGTCGAAGACCTCTTCCGAGGTGTCGCTGTCGAGTTCGCCGGTGGGCTCGTCGGCGAGGATGAGCTGCGGCGAGTTGGCCAGCGCGACGGCGATGGCGGTGCGCTGCTGCTCGCCGCCGGACATGCCGTCGGGCCTGCGCTGGGCGCAGTGCTCGACGCCGAGGAGGGCCAGCAGTTCCATGGCGCGTCCTCGGGCGGCCTTTCCGGCGAGTCTCATGGGCAGTTCGACGTTCTCGCGCGCGTCGAGGTACGGCAGCAGGTTGCGGGCGGTCTGCTGCCAGACGAAGCCGACGATCTCGCGCCGGTAGCGGAGCCGGTCCTTGGCGGTCATGGCGAGCAGGTCGGTGCCCGCGACCCTGGCGAGCCCCGCCGTGGGTACGTCGAGACCGGACAGTACGTTGAGCAGCGTGGACTTGCCGGAGCCCGACGCGCCGACGACGGCGACGAGTTCGCCCTTCTGCACGAGCAGATCGAGTCCTTGGAGGGCGACGACCTCGACGCCTTCGGTCTTGTAGATGCGGACGAGGTTGTCGCAGACGATGTGGGCGTCGCCGCCGAAGGCGGCCCTGGCCCCGGTGGCCTGGGCTTCCAGCTCGGACAGGGTGGGGTTCATCTAGTCACTCACTCGAAGGACGGAGCCGAGGCTGCGGCGACGGCTGAGGGCGGTGTGCGCGTAGGCGCCGAGAAGCGTGACGGCGGCGAGTCCGGCGGCGAGGAGCACCGCAGGCAGCAGGTGAAGTTCGTAATCACTTATCGTGATATTTCCGGCGTAGCGGGAGAGGTTGACGCCGGGCCCCAACGCCGAGGGCAGCCCCAGTCCCAGCGCCAGCCCCACCAGCGCGGTCATCACGATCATCGGTGAGATCTCCAGCAGGGTCAGCGCCTGCGCCTGACGGCCGGACAGGCCGAGCGTTCGCAGGAACGAGACGGCCCGCGCCCGGTCGGCCGCGCCCACGACCAGCGAGATGACCACCGACACCAGTGCGTACGCGCCCAGGGCGACCGTACTGACGCCGAGCACGCGGGTGATCGCGGCGGCGAGCGGATCGTCCGCGATCCGCGACAACTCCTCGGCCTGCCCGACCGCGAACACGTCCGCCGTCCCGATGGCGGCGGTGACGGCCCCGAGGTCGATGTCCCCGCCGAGCAGCAGGACGTTCGGCGCGACCCGCCGGTTGGCGTCGAGCGGCACCACGATGAACTTCTGGCCGGTGAACAGACCGGGCAGCGCGCCGACGCCGCCGGACTCGGTGAGCGTCATGCGGACGTTCCACCCGATCTCCAGTGTTCCGCGCCCTTTCAGTGCGGGGGAGTAGAGAGCGGGCACGCCCGCCCCGGCCGGTGGCGCCGGCAGGGTGATGGGCGTGCCCGCGAGCAGGTTCTGCCACCGGGCGAGATCGACGGCGACGATCTCGGCCCGCTCGGAGGTGTGGCCGATCTGCACCCGGCCGGTCTGCACGGGGACGACGTCGGTGACGCCGGGCACCCGCCGTACCCGCTCGACGGCCTCCGCCGGGAACTCGGTCGTGACCTGGAGCCGGGCGGGCGCGCCCGCCCGCTGCCAGGAGGCGAGGTCCTGCGTGGCCGACAGCCCGCCGGAGACGACGGAGGAGAACACCGCGACCGCCAGCGCGGGCAGCAGCACGAGGATCGCGAGCACGGTGAAGGACCCGGCCCGCGCGGCCCTGGTGAGCCCCAGGAACGGTACGGCGGGGCGCGTGCGGGCGGCCACCCGTACGAGCAGGCGCAGCGGATAGGGGTAGACCCGCAGGGTGACCAGCGCGGCCGCGACGGTGAGCGCGACCGGCACGAGCAGCAGGAACGGGTCTTCCCCCTGCTCCTCGACGGCGGTCGTGAGCCCGCGCGTCCGCATCAGGTAGGCGCCGACCAGCGCGAGCACGACGACCAGCACCTCCAGGGTGACGCGCTTGGGCGAGGGCCGCGAGGCGACCACGTCGTCGCGCCGTTCGCTGAGCGGGGTGCGGTGTGCGGCGGCCACGCGCAGCGCGGTGAAGGCGAGGGTGACGACGGCCAGCAGCACGGGCCCGAGGTGGACGGCGGTGGTGAGCGGGCCGGGCACCAGGTAGGCGAGCGCGTACCCGGCGAGGGTGGCGGGCACGGCCGCCAGGCCGATCACGAACGTTCCGGTCAGGGTGACCCGGCCGAGCGAGGCACCTCGGGCCCGCATCAGTGAGAGCGCGCGGTCCATGCGTCCGATCGCGAGCTGGGCGGCCAGTGCGATCACGCCGAGCGCGACCACCATGAGGCCGCCGAGCACCAGGTAGATCACGGTCCGCGCGGTGGCGATCTTGCCGGTGAAGGCGGTCAGCAGCCCGCTCAGCGCCGAGTCCGTACGGAACACCCGGGCGTGGTCGCTCACCAGAGAGACCGCCCGGCCGAACTCCGCGACGGACTCGCGCAGCCGCAGCGGGTCGTGCTCGGCGGCGACGGGCGGGTCGGCGGGCAGGATCCAGCTGTAGGCGAGCTTGCGGCCGGGGCCGAGCGCGCGCAGCCCGGCGTCGGGCAGCAGCGCCGTGGTGTAGAACTGCTGGCCGCCGCCTCCCGGCGGCTGGACCACGTCGACGTCGCGTACCTCCGGGTGGTGGGTCCACCAGGGGCTGCCGGGGTTCTTGGGCCGGAACACGCCGACGACCCTGACCGCGTTGTAGTCGCTCTCGCCGATGACCTTGGTGGTGCCGATCTCGAGTCCGAGCTTGGCCACGGCGTCCTCGACGACGCCGATCTCGAACAGCGGGATCCGTCTGCCTTCGTGCTCCGACGTCAGCAGCGCGTCAGGCGCCCGTCCGGCGACCCACTCGACGTGCTGCCCGGAGTCGGACATCCAGGCCAGATTGACGTACCTGGTGCCGCCCGTACCGGCGACGGGGGTGTCCCAGGTCTTGGCGCTCATGTGCGCGCCGCCCCTGCCGGGCGGCGCCAGCACCCGCTTCAGAAGGTCGGGCAGCCGGCCGCGCAGCGTCGCGTCGACGGTCGCGAAGGCGGCCGGGTCGGTCAGGCGGCTCGCGGGGTCGGAGGAGGGCTCATAGCGTACGGCGAGGTCGGCCTGCTGCCCGGCGGCCGCCGCCAGTTCCTTCTCCAGCGCCAGATCGAAGGCGCCCTGCATGGTCCTGGGCAGCCCGGCCACGAGCAGGCTCGTCGTGAGCGTGAGCAGTGACAGCACGACGAGCGCGCCGACGTGCATCCGCGCGAGCGGCATGGGCTTCACTGGTCCTCCCCGTTGCGCAGCACCTGGCCGAGCGTCCGCCCGCGCAGACCGCGTGCCAGCGCGGCGACGATCCCGAACAGCAGGAGGGCGACGCCCGCGAGCATCGCGATCGTGGCGGGCCACGGGATGTCGAGCACGACGCCGGGGGTGACCTCGGTGGCCTGGCCGGTGAGCACGATGTGCGGCACCACCAGGTAGCCGACGGCGACCGCGAGCAGCGTCCCCGCCGCCAGCGACAGCCCGATGACGAAGGTCTGCTCGATCGCCAGCACCCCGAACAACTGCCGGAAGCTCACCCCGAGCGCCCGCAGCACGGTGAACTCGGCCGTCCGCTCGCGCGCCGCCACGGCCGCGTTGACCAGGAACCCCAGTACGGCGAAGACGAGCGCGGCGAGGAAACCGAGGACGAGCGCACCCTGCAGGCCGCCGGCGAGCGGGTCGTCGCGGAGTTCGACGGCCAGGTGCTGCCGGTCGACGACGACGGCGTCCCACTCCGGATGGACGCGCAGGGCCTCGCGCGCCGGGGCGGTGGGCCCGCCCGCCGTGGACAGCCACCACTCGGTGGCGGGCTGCTGGCGCAGTCCGGACACCAGCGCCCGCGCCTGCATCCCGGACCAGTCGACGAGGACGGCCCGGTCGCCGTCACCGGTGGTGGGCATCCGCTCGACGACGCCCGCGACGACGATCTCGACCACCTGGCGGTCCAGCGTGACGGGCTGGACCTGGCCCGTGCTGAGTTTGAGCCGCCGGGCCACGTTGGCGGTGAGCACGACGGGCAGTCGCTTGTTGACGGCGGCGCCGGGCGCGCGGGGCGGGGCGAACACGTCCGTGTCGCGGACGCCGGTGGGCACGAGCAGGCCGACGCCGTACTTCTCGCCGGTGGAGCGCAGCTCCAGGTCGTCGCCACCGGTCACGGTGGCCCAGCGCTGCCCGGCGGGCGGGGTGAGCGCGACTCCGTCGGCGCGGACGGCCGCGACGCGGTAGAAGGGCCTGCCGCCGGCGTCGGCGGTGGGGTTGACCAGCCCGCGCAGGGTGAGCGGGTAGCCGAGCCGACCGCCGCGTCCGGCGAGCGCGCGCAGATCGACGGTGAGGCGGCCGGGACGCTCGGCGACCGCGTCGGCCTGGTGCCAGACGCCGTACGCGTCCGACAGCACCACCCGGAGGGGTTTGACGGTGCCGCCGGTGCTCGCGTCGAGTTCGAGCCGGGCGGGCCGTCCCGGCAGGGGGATGCCGCCGACGGCGGGTCGTTCGCCCGCCATGGTGCGCGCCATGGCGGCGAGGCTCAGCTCGGACAGGTCCCGGCGCAGGTGGACGGTCTGGGCGAGGCTTTCGGCGGGCAGCGACAGCAGGGTGACGTCGTCGCCGCCGAACTCGGTGGTGCCACGGTAGCCGGGGGCGGCGGCGCGGACGCCGGGCAGCGTCGCGAAGGCGGTGCCCCGGCCGAGCGCCCCGAGTTCGGCGGACTCGGCAGCGCCGGTCAGCCGCAGGTCGGCGCCCGCCAGATGGCGGGCCTGGTCGTCCTGCGACAGCCGCCAGGTCGCGGCCGTGGACAGCGAGACGATCCCGATCGCGACGGCCATGGTGAGCAGCAGCGCCGGACCGGCGTACTTGAGCGGCCGCCTGGCGACCTGCCAGGCACCGAGCGCGGGCGCGAGCGAGCGCCGCCTGCTCGTGAACCGCTCGGCCAGCCGGGAGATGCGCGGCACCAGGCGCAACCCGAGCATGCCTCCGGCCAGCAGCGCCAGCGCGGGCCCGGTGACGATGAGTGGGTCTATGCCCAGCTCGCCCTGCGTGGTGGCGGTGACGGGGGCGCCGTAGTGCTGGAGCTGCCAGACCGCGAGCCCGGCGACGACCAGCAGCGCCACGTCGGCGCCCGCCCGCTGGAGCAGGCCGCGTCCGCCGCCTCGGCCGCGCGCCGACTGCTCCTCGACGTAGGTGCGCCGGGCGCCCGCGACGGCCGGCAGCACCAGCAGTACGGCGGCCGCCAGCGACACCCCGGCCGACATCAGGAAGGCGCCGAGGTCGGGTTCCGGTGCCGGCCGTACCCCCGAGGACCTGATCCACGGCAGCGAGTCGACCAGCGTGAGCAGCGGCGGGCCGAGGAAGGGCGCGACGAGCGCGCAGGGCAGCGCCACCAGCAGCGCCTCGCCGCCCGCGAGCCGGGCCAGCCGCCAGGTGCCCGCGCCACGCGAGCGCAGCAGCGCGACCTCCATGCGCCGGTGGTCGGCGAGCAGGCGGGCGGTGAGCGTGAGCGCGTACGCCGACAGCAGCATCAGCTGCAGCACCGGGATCAGCATGGTGGAGCGCGAGACCAGCGCGGCGGTGCCGAGCTGGGTGAGCATGTCCGGCAGGCGGCTGACGGAGACGCAGCCGGGGCAGCCGGCGCGCTTGAGCTCCTCCGTCAGCCCGGCGACCCGGGTGGCGATGGGGGCGAGCCGCTCGGGGGAGACGGCGCGCAGGTCGGGCACGGACAGCCAGGACGCGCCCACGCTCGTGGCGAAGTGCCGCAGGAACGTGGACTGCTCGACCATGAGCGGCCCGTACGTCGTGAAGCTCCCGGTCTGCACACCCCGGCTGAGTAGTTGCTCCTGGGCGAATCGCGGGCTGAAGGGGTCGTCGAGCTGGAAGATGCCGGTGATCCGCACCCGGACGGGCTTGCCGTCGATGCGGCCGCGCGTGGTGATCGTCTGTCCGACCTGGAAGCCGGTGGCGGAGGCGGCGGGCGCGGAGATCACCGCCTCGACCACGTCGTCAGAGGCGCTCGGCCAGGTGCCGGACAGGATCGCGGCGTGCCGGTCGAGGCCCTGGTAGCTGCCGAAGCGCAGCAGCTCCGGCCGCTTGCGGCCCTCCTGGCCCGGCATCGCGTACGAGTCGGAGCCCATGCCGGCGGTGACCTCAGCGGGGGCGCCCGCGTACGCCTCGGAGATCTCACGGCGCACCGCCGCGTCGATCGCGGCGTGGTTCCGCGCGGTGACGGGGGAGCCGATCGTGGCCGAGGCCGTGCCGATCGAGGCGGTCTCCATGCTGCGGCGCACGCCCACCTCGGCGATCGTGGAGGCGTACATGGTGAGCGCGACCAGCGCCGTGGTGGCCAGGAGGATGGAGCCGAGTGCGGCGAGCAGGAGCAGCGGCTCACTGAACGCTCGCTTGATGACCATCGGCCCCCGCATCCGACCCCCTTTGACCCGTTTAGGGAACTTTTGGGGACCAGGTTGGTCGGAGGCAAGGCAGGTCTGTGATCAGTTGCGCACCCGATACGCTGCGTCGATACGTATGTGATATCGAAACTGTGACGTTCTTCGCACGGAATCGCCACGCTTGTCGGCAAAGGAAAACGCCGCATCCCGGCCGGGATGCGGCGCCCTGAGCGTCTGGCTACTTGGCCAGCGCGCCAGCCTGCTTGGCGATCGCCGACTTGCGGTTGGCGGCCTGGTTCTTGTGGATGACGCCCTTGCTAACAGCCTTGTCGAGCTGGCGGGCGGCGGCGCGCTGAAGGACCACGGCGTCGGCGGCGTTGCCCTGCTCGGCGGCCTCGCGGAACTTGCGGACGGCCGTCTTCAGGGACGACTTGATCGCCTTGTTGCGCAGACGAGCCTTCTCGTTCTGCTTGTTGCGCTTGATCTGGGACTTGATGTTCGCCACGAAGAAGCCTCGGTGAGAGTCTGGGTGATGGATGGGGCGCGCGGGCTCGTGAGAGGGCGCGCCACACGCAGTTGCCCAGCCTACCAATAACCCAGCTCGCCCCCCAAATCAACGACGCGTAGGCAGCCACTCCCGCTCGTACTCCAGCCAGTCCTGCGGCGTGGCGGCGAAGTCGACGTAGAGCGCCACGCCGAAGCGCTCGCGGCGCCCGTGCTCGCTCAGCGCCAGCGCGGCCCCCCGCACCGACACGGCCACACTCTCCGCCGCGTCGCTCCAGGGTACGCCGTGGTCGTGGTAGGCGGGCGCGCCCATCAGCAGGGTCGTGGTCTCGGGCACCAGCTTCAGCGCCAGCTCCGTCTGCCTGGCGACGAACCCGCCGTACAGCGACTCCGTGGGCATCGCCGTGTCGTAGCTCATCACCGCGACCTGGTCCACGCGCCGGGCGACGCTCTCGAAGAAGCCCTGCGACCAGTACTTGTCGCGGCCCAGATAGGTGCGCGGACCCAGGCGCAGCAGCGGGTACGGCTCGATCTGCGGCGTCGAGGTGGACAGCAGCCGGGTCAGCGGCCGCGTGTCGTCGAGCAGCTTCAGGAAGTCGTCGTCCGAGTCGCCGATCGGCTCGAAGTTGTAGTGGATGCCCTCGTAGCCGAGCCCCATGATCGTCCGCACACTGGCGAGGATGTTCTGCCTGGTGGCGGGGGAGTCGAGGTCGAGGAAACCGTCCACCTTCTGCCCGAGCCAGGCCGAGACCCTGATGCCGGGCATGTGGGCGTCCGCCCACCTCACGAAGCTGCCCGCCGTGGAGATCCGGCCCAGATCCAGGCCGCCGTCGGCGGTGAACGGGCCGGAATGGACGTACACGTCCTTGACACCGGTACGGCCCAGCCGCTCCGCCAGCTCCTTGACGTCCTGCTCCGTCTTGCGCCCGTCCACCCACATGTGCCCGAGCCAGATCGCGTCGTTTCCGGTGCTCTTCGCCCAGTCGGCGGGGTCGCCGGTAAACTGGAGCCGGAACGCCGCGGCGAGCAAGCCCGCGAGCACGACCACGACGACCAAGGCAAGCGCGAGCAGGCGCAGGCCGCGGCGGATGACGGTTCGGAGAATCATCCGGGCATGTCACCATGAAAGACGCTTGACCTCAACCCTGTCGAAACGGACTTCGGTGCGCAATCAGCCTGGCCAGACCGACCCCGCGTTGATCCGCAATTTCTGCATCATCGCGCACATCGACCACGGCAAGTCGACGCTTGCCGACCGCATGCTGCAGATCACCGGAGTGGTGGACGAGCGGTCGATGCGAGCCCAGTACCTCGACCGGATGGACATCGAGCGCGAACGCGGCATCACGATCAAGTCGCAGGCCGTCCGGCTGCCGTGGGACGACCACGTGCTCAACATGATCGACACCCCCGGCCACGTCGACTTCACCTACGAGGTCTCGCGGTCGCTGCAGGCGTGCGAGGGCGCGGTCCTGCTGGTCGACGCCGCCCAGGGCATCGAGGCGCAGACCCTGGCCAACCTCTACCTGGCCATGAGCGCCGACCTCCACATCATCCCGGTCCTCAACAAGATCGACCTGCCCGCCGCGCAGCCGGAGAAGTTCTCGGAAGAGCTCGCGGGCCTGATCGGCTGCGACCCCTCCGACGTGCTGCGCGTGTCGGGCAAGACCGGCGAGGGCGTGCGTGAGCTGCTCGACCACGTCGTGGCCTCCGTGCCCGCGCCGGTCGGCGTCGCCGACAGCCCCGCCCGCGCGCTGATCTTCGACTCGGTCTACGACACCTACCGGGGCGTCGTCACCTACGTCCGCGTCATCGACGGCCACCTCGGCAAGCGCGAGCGCATCCTGATGATGTCCACGGGAGCCACCCACGAGACTTTGGAGATCGGCGTCATCTCGCCCGAGCCCAAGCCCGCCGCCGCGGGCCTCGGCGTCGGCGAGGTCGGCTATCTCATCACCGGCGTGAAGGACGTGCGCCAGTCGCGCGTCGGCGACACCGTCACCTCGGCCGTCAAGCCCGCGCCCGAGATGCTGGCCGGCTATGAGCACCCCAAGCCCATGGTCTTCTCCGGCCTCTACCCGATCGACGGCGACGAGTACCCCGAGCTGCGCGAGGCCCTCGACAAGCTCCAGCTCAACGACGCCGCGCTCGTCTACGAGCCCGAGACCTCCGCCGCCCTCGGCTTCGGCTTCCGCGTCGGCTTCCTCGGCCTGCTCCACATGGAGATCGTCCGCGAACGCCTTGAGCGCGAGTTCGGCCTGTCGCTGATCTCCACGGCCCCCAACGTCGTCTACCGCGTCGTGATGGAGGACGGCAAGGAGCTCACCGTCACCAACCCCTCCGAGTTCCCCGCCGGTGGCAAGATCGGCCAGGTCTTCGAGCCGGTCACCAAGTCCACGATCCTCGCTCCCGCCGAGTTCATCGGCGCGATCATGGAGATCTGCCAGGGACGGCGCGGCCAGCTGCTCGGCATGGACTACCTGTCGGAGGACCGCGTCGAGATCCGCTACACGCTGCCGCTCGGCGAGATCATCTTCGACTTCTTCGACCAGCTCAAGTCACGCACCCGGGGCTACGCCTCGCTCGACTACGAGCCCGCCGGAGAGCAGGACGCCGACCTCGTCAAGGTGGACATCCTGCTCCAGGGCGAGGCCGTCGACGCCTTCAGCGCCATCGTCCACAAGGACAAGGCGTACTCCTACGGCGTCGAGATGGCCAAGAAGCTGCGCGAGCTGATCCCGAGGCAGCAGTTCGAGGTGCCGATCCAGGCAGCCATCGGCGCGCGGGTCATCGCCCGCGAGAACATCCGCGCCATCCGCAAGGACGTCCTCGCCAAGTGCTATGGCGGCGACATCTCCCGTAAGCGCAAGCTGCTGGAGAAGCAGAAGGAAGGCAAGAAGCGGATGAAGATGGTCGGCCGCGTCGAAGTGCCGCAGGAGGCGTTCGTCGCCGCGCTGTCCACCGACTCCTCCGGCGGCGAGAAGGGCAAGAAGTAGCGGACGGCGGGTGTCTCCGCCCGCCGTCGCGGCGAGAAGCGGCGGGCGGAGTACGGCTCCGCCCGCCGTTCACCGGCCTCTGAACAGCGCGAGATAGCCGCCGAGCGCGGCGGCGCCCGTCACGGCCTGCGCCGCGACGAAGAGCGCGAGCCCCTCCGGCCGCACGACCAGCGCGACGATCGCCGGAAGGCAGGCGAGCACGGCGAGGTCGGGCCCCTTCATCGCCCAGATCGCCGGCCCCGTCGGGATCGAGCCCATCGGGGTGTCGAGGATCGGCATGGTGTGGTCGGCGGGCGGGCGCCTGGCCATCCGCAGCGCCGCCGCGGCCAGCGCCGGAGCCGCCACGGGGGCGAACCACGCGGCCGCCGTACCCGAGATCGCACCGGCGACCGCGAGCCACACTCCTCCCACCAGCGCCGGGAGTACGGCCCTGGCCGCCAGCGTCGCCCGGCGGGAGGTGCCCAGAAGGCGGGCCAGCGCCGCGTCGTCCGCGTCGCGCCGCGCCCCGGTCACCACCGTGGAGGCCGCCGCCAGCGCACCGGCCAGGAGCCACACCGACACGTCGGCTCCGGCCCGCGCCGCCAGCACCGGCAGCGCCACCGAGACCGCGATCAGCGCCAGCCGTCCGGGACGGCGTCCCAGACGCCGCCAGTCCTGCCAGGCCACCGCGAGCGGCGCGGGCAGCGACGGCCACCGCTTCGAGGCCAGCGTCCTGGCCCGCCAGTGGTTGTCCTCGGCGATCCACGACAGGACACTCGGGTCCATGGCGGAGGTCGCCCTGGCCACGCTGGCGGTGCGGGAGGAGGCGTCGAGCAGCGCCCGCGCCGGGATGCGGGTCAGTGCCGCGTGCGCCCGCCGTACCAGCAGCAGAGCCGTCACCACGGGTACGGCCAGCAGGGCGGAGGGGGCCGAGACGAGGTAGGTGGCGAGGCCGCCCAGGGCGGCGGCCACCGCCAGCACCATCAGCAGCCCGATCACCGCCCGCAGGGCCACGTCCCACGGCTGCGACTCCTGGCCGAGGACCGCCAGCGCCATACCGCCCACTCCGGCGCTCACGCCCACGACCAGCGCCCCGATCAGCCGCCAGGTGAGCTGGTCGGGGGCGCCCAGCGCGATCAGTAGCCCGAAGCCGAGCACGACGCCGACGGCGACGCCGAGGGCCAGCAGCACGCGGGCCGTCCCGCCGAGCACTCCCCGGCGATCCAGCGGCGACAGCAGCACCCAGGCTGCGTCGGCGGCGGACAGCGTGACCGGACCCAGCGTGCGGGCCAGCGTGAGCGCGCCCGCCAGCGCCAGCAGGACCAGCGCCAGGCCCGCACCTGCCTGTGCGGGGTCGATCGGCCTGGCCAGATCGCCGAACGCCTCCGACACCGGCCGGCCCAGGATCGCCGCGCCGACGAGCAGTGTCGCCAGCACCGTGTAACGGTCGCTGAAATCCGGCCCGCCGCGCCTGGTCAGTGCTCGCACCTGGGTCAACGCGCTCATCCGAGGGCGACCTCTCTGCCGCGCGCGGCGAGTTCGGCGGAGTGGGTGGCCATGACCACCGTGCCCGGATACTCGCACAGGAGGTCGCCGAGCCGGTCCCTGAAGTCGCGGTCGAGGCCGCGTTCCGGCTCGTCGAGCAGCAGCAGCGAACTCGGGCGCATGAGCGCCGCCGCGAGCGTCAGCCGCTGCCGCTGGCCGGTCGAGTAGTTGACGGGCGGGGAGTCGGCTCGCGCCGTCAGGCCGAAGTTCTCCAGCGCGTCCGCCACCGACATCCGCGAGCCCTGGTGGACGGTTCCCATCAGTTCCAGGTGCTCGGCGGCCGACAGGCCCGGGTACCAGGAGGGCTCGTCGCCGCTGACCGCGACCTCGCGCCAGAAGCCGGGGCTGTCCTCGGGCTCGCGCCCCAGCACCCGCACCTCGCCCCCGCTCGGCCGCTGCAGGCCGGCCAGGCAGCGCAGGAGGGTGGACTTTCCGGCGCCGTTGACGCCGGTGAGGGCGACGATCTCGCCCTGGCGGACCTTCAGGTCCACATCTTTCAGTACGGTCTCGCCGCCCAGCTTGACGGTGAGGCCGATTGTCTCCACGACCGGTTCGCTCACCCCGCCGACCCTATGCCGTGTTCCAGGGTCGGGCGCATCCCGGTTCGCCCGGTGTGCTCGATCCGGGCCGTTCGGTGCGATCGTCCGCCGGGACGCGCCCGGCGCGGTCGTGGCCGGTGCTCGGAAATTGTCGGTGGCCTCGTCTACCTTTCAAGAAGTCGAACGTGTGTGCGGTTGGAGGTTGGGGCATGATCGCTTCAGAGCGGTTCGAACGGGCCGCCATGCTGGGCGTGGCCGTCGCCGAGGAGACGCGGCGGCTGCTGCGGCTGCACGTGGCGCCGTCGGAGGTGGCGGCCGACGGGACGGTTCGCGTCGATGTGCCCTATCCGGACGCCGCCGTGGTGGAGGCGCTTCTCGACGTGGCGGCCGAGTGCTTCGGTGAGCGGGGTGCCTCCGTCGAGGAAAGCCGCCGGGCGGCGCTGGAGAAGCTCTTACAACTCGCCGGCCATGACACCGACTCCCAGCTGAACGGCGGCACCGGCCACAGAGGGTGAGGCACGGGCAGCCCCCCGATGGTGCGGCCCGTGCCTCCTCGGTCATTGCCGTTCGGTCAGTGCAGCACCGAGTACAGGGCCGAGGTCAGGGAGGCCCTGGCGTCGTCCTGGTCGATCGACCACATCATGTAGCCGCCCAGATCGCGGTGACGGATGTAGTTGGCCTTCTGGAGCATCACGGCGGGGTCGTCGTACGACCAGAACTCCTTGCCGTCATAGAGCCAGTGTGCGCCGGTGCGGGCGTCGCGGAACCGCTTGCCGGGCTTGTTGACGAGGTCCTTGTAGTCCTCGCCGCCCGGTCCCCACTTGCCGGGGGCGGCGCCGGTGGCCTGCTGGTACAGGCCGGTGCCGCCCGCCGTGACGCCGGTCCAGCCCTGGCCGTACGCGGGGATGCCGACGACGATCTTGTGGGCGGGTGCGCCCCGCGACAGGTAGTCGCGCACGGTCTGGTCGACGCTGTACTTCACGGGCTCGGGGTTGCGGCGGTCGGTGAACAGGTTGCCGTTGTGGCCGGTGGTGAGACTCCAGGGGCCGTGCAGGTCGTAGCCCTGGACGGTGGCGAAGTCCAGCAGGCGGAAGACCTGCGGCACCTCGATTCCGGCGTCGATCTTGGCGGTGGCGGCGGGGAGGAAGGCGGTGAGCTGGGCCGTACGCGAGAACTCGCGCATCTGGCGGCGGAGTTCGGCCGTGAAGAGCGTGAAGTTGCGCTTGTCCTCCGGCCTGATGACGTTGCCGGGCGCGCCCGAGGAGCCGGGCCACTCCCAGTCGAGGTCGATGCCGTCGAAGACGCCGGCGCCGGTGCCGGGTGCGGCGCCGGGCAGGTTGCCGCGCAGCCACAGGTCCACGCAGGAGCGGGCGAGCTTGGCGCGGCTCTCGGCGGTGAGGACGGCGTCGGAGAAGTACTTGGAGCCGGTCCAGCCGCCGAGCGAGATGTGCAGCTTGAGGTCGGGGTACTTCGCCTTGAGCTTGCGGAACTGGTTCATGTTGCCGTTGAGCGCCTGACCGGGCGCGTCGGCGACGCCGTCGACGCTCTGCTCGGCCGGCACCGGGCGCTGCCAGTCGGCCCACTCGTCGGAGGAGTAGCAGTCGCCGGCGGCGTTCACGAAGCCGAAGGCGTAGTTGACGTGCGTGAGCTTGGCGGCGGCGCCGCTGGTGTCGAGATCCTTGACGTGGAAGTTGCGGCCGTAGACTCCCCACTGGATGAAGTAGGCGACTCGCTTGTAGTCGTCGGATCGGGCCTGGGCTCCGGCGGGTACGGATACCGAGGCCAGGCAGAGTAAGAGGGCGAGCAGGACTTTCTTCACGCGGTGTCTCCCGAATTTATAGGAAACTTTCCTGTAAGTTGCCCGGATCGTAGGCCGCCCTGCCCCGACCGTCAATCCTCTGTCTCGACCTGCGGAGGCGGCGGTGATCGTAGGGTGAGCCGGGTGAGGAGACATATCGCCTTCGAGCGCCTGCACAACTTCCGCGATCTGGGCGGCTACCGCGCCGCAGACGGCCGGGCTGTGCGATGGGGGTCGCTCTACCGCTCCGACTCGCTGTCGAAACTGGCGGGCCCGGACTGGGACCGGTTTCTGGCCCTGAGCGTCGGTACGGTCATCGACCTGCGCTATCCGTGGGAGATCGCGGCCAGGGGACGCGTGCCCGGCCACGACGGCCTCGCCTACCACAATCTGAGCATCGAGCACCGCCCCTACGACCAGGCCGAGATCTCACCGGCGGTCGATCCGTGGCGCCACCTGGCCGACCGGTACGCCGAAGTCGCCTTCGACGGCGTCGCCGAGCTGCGCCGTACCCTTGAGGTGATCGCCGCCGCCGACGGGCCGTTGGTCTTCCACTGCGCCTCGGGCAAGGACCGGACCGGGATGGTGGCCGCGCTCGTCCTGTCGCTGCTCGGCGTGCCCGAGGACGTCATCGCCGACGACTTCGCCCTCACCGAGCTGGCCACCGAGCGGCTCATCGCCGACTGGCGGGCCGCGCACCCCGGCCGCGAACTGAGATGGCCGGGGTACGGCCGGGCGCCGGCCGAGGTGATGCGGCACTTCCTCGCCGACCTCAAGGCCGCGCACGGGTCGGTCGAGGGGTACGTCGTGAACGCCCTCGGAGTGGACCGGACGGTCATCGCCGACCTGCGGACCCGGTACCTGGACACCCAGGACCGGTGAGCGCGCTAAAGGGCTTCTCAACGCTCAGCTCCCGCCGGCCTTCGGCCAAGTCCGGATGCCCCCGCCGACCTTCGGTAGGCGCCGGGTGCCGCCGCAAAGGGCAGATGCCGTAAAGGGCGGGCTGGGTACGCTGCGGGGGCAGGCCGTCAGGAGCCCGGCCGGACCAGGCCGCTTTCGTAGGCGAGGATCACCAGCTGCACCCGGTCACGCACGCGGAGCTTGGCGATCGCCCGGGTGATGTGGGTCTTGGCGGTGAACGGGCTGATCGTGAGCCGCTCGGAGATGTCGTCGTTGGACAGGCCGAGCGCGACCAGTCGTACCAGCTCCAGCTCCCGCGCCGTGAGCCCCGCCAGCCGCTCCCTGGCGACCGGCGCCGGCCCCTGGCGCAGCGCGAACTGCTCCACCACCCGCCGCGTGACCCCGGGCGACAGCAGCGCGTCCCCGGCGGCGACGGCGCAGACCGCCCGCCGCAACTCGCTCGGCTCGACCTCCTTGGTGAGGAATCCGCTGGCTCCGGCGGCCAGCGCGGAGAAGACGTGCTCGTCGGTGTCGAACGTCGTCAAGATGATCACCCGGCAGCCGGTGCCGGCGACGATGCGGCGGGTGGCGGTGATGCCGTCCATACCGGGCATCCGGATGTCCATGAGCACCACGTCCGGACGGTCGGCGGCGGCCAGCCGTACGGCCTCGTCGCCGGTGGCCGCCTCGCCGACCACGACGACGTCGCGCGTGCGGGACATCAGGCTGCGAAAGCCCGCCCGCACGAGTGCCTGATCGTCGGCCAGCAGCACCCGGATCGTCATGGCGACGAGCCTGCCACAGGGATCTCGCCCCGCACCGAGAAGCCGCCCGGTCCGGAGGCGAGGTGCAGGGTGCCGCCGAGGGCGCCCACCCGCTCGCGCATCCCGGCCAGGCCGTGTCGCTCGACGAGTTCGGCGCAGCCGCCGCCGTCGTCCGAGACCATGACGGTGATCACATCCGGCCCGGCGGAGATCGTCACGGTGGCCCTGGTCGCGTCGCCGTGCTTGAGCGTGTTGGTGAGGGACTCCTGGACGATGCGGTAGACGGCCGAGCCCTGTGCGGCCGGGATCGCGGACAGGCTCTCGGGGACGTCCAGGAGGACTTCGAGGCCGGTGGCGCGGGCGTCCTCGACCAGGGTGGCGAGCGAGGCCGGGTGCGGCTGCGGAATAGCGCCGTCCGGGTCGTTCCGCAGCACCCCGATCAGGGATTTCAGGTCGGTCATCGCCCGGTTGCGCACGTCCTTGGCCACCCGCAGCGCCTCGGCGGCCTCGACACGACCCTGCCCGAAGTCACGGTCCTGTCCGAAGTCACGGTCCTGTCCGAAGTCACGGTCCTGTCCGAGGTCGTGGTCCTCCCTGAGAAGGTCGGCGGCGACGTTGAGCTGCACGCCGACGACGGCGAGGGTGTGGGCGACGATGTCGTGCACCTCGCGGGAGACCTCCAGCCGCTCCTCGGCGGCGCGCGCGCGGGCGTCGGCCTCGCGCAGCCGTCCGCGCCAGTTCGTGACGGCGACCACGGCCCGGCCCGCGCCGATGAGGCCGATGAGCAGCAGTCCCTCCCCGGCGATATGGATGACGTAGCGTGGGACGTTCTCGTCGAGCACGACGGAGAACTCGACGGCCTTGTACGCCAGCTGGGCGGCGCCGACGCCCGCCGCCCACCAGACGCGCGGCGTGCACGCGAGCGTGAAGTACGCGGCCGACGCGGGCCACATCCAGCTTCCGTCGACGTCGTTGTGATAGCGGTAGGCCACCAGCGCGGCGACGGACAACAGGAGCACGGTGACCGGCAGGCGCCGCCTGAACAGCAGCAGCCCGCCGAGGAACAGCCCGAGTGGTATCAGCCCGTTCCACGGCTGGTGAACGCCGGCCGCCAGACCGCCGGTGACCGTGCCGATCAGGGTGATGAGGGCGAACGCCGCGTCGAGCAGCCGCGCCGAGTGGCGGACCGGTGCGGGCGCACGCTGGGGGACGGATGCGGCCGTGAGCCCTCATTCTCCTGTCAGGGGACTCAGACGTGGGTGACCAGGAGGGTGACGCCCACCTCGCCGCCGCAGTCCACGAAGACCGGGCCCACCCCGTTGCCGACGGTGCGGGAGAGCGTCGCCTTCGCCGTGAAGCCCTTGGGGTCGTCGGAGACGATGCGGATGTTCTCCAGCGTCGGCCTCGTCGTCATGCCGCCGATCACCCGCACGAGCTTCCGGCCGCCCCCGCAGTGGCCGGTGATCGTGATCTCCTGGCCGCGCTCGGTGGTGGGGTTGGGGCCGACCTGGACCACGGCCCGCGCGCCCTTCGGCGGCTGCTGCCCGGTCTGCGCGACGGCGCTTCCCGGGCCGAGGGCGCCGACGGCGAGGGCGGCTCCGGCGATCACCGCGATCGTTCTGGTACGCATGTGCTGTCACCTTTCGTCGTTGTCGGCACAGACGCTAGGCCGGGCGGTGGCCCGCGCACATCGTCCCCGTGGGGTGACTCCGCCCTGCACCACGGGGTCTACGGGCTGCACCGAACGCTGTAGGTCCCGGGAGGGGGCACACTGGGAGGGTGCCTTCCGTATTGCCTGATGGGGACCCGGTTCCCGTTTCCGGGGAACTGCCCGCTTCCGCCCTCGACGGTCTCGGCGAACGGGCGTTCGGGTTCTACGTCCATGTGCCGTTCTGCGTGACCCGGTGCGGCTACTGCGACTTCAACACCTACACCGCCGCCGAACTGGGGCCGGGCGCCTCGCACCGCGACTACGCCGACACGGCCGTCGCCGAGGTGCGGATGGCCAGGCGGGTGCTCGGGCGCCCGGTTCCCGTCGAGACCGTGTTCTTCGGCGGCGGCACCCCCACCCTGCTGCCCGCGGACGACCTCGGGCGCATCCTGCGGGCGATCGACGAGGAGTTCGGGCTGGCGCCGGGCGCTGAGGTCACGACCGAGGCCAATCCCGAGTCCGTCGACCCGGACTATCTTGAGCGGCTGCGCGGGCACGGCTTCAACCGGATCAGTTTCGGCATGCAGAGCGCCAGGGAGCACGTGCTCGACGTGCTCGATCGCCGCCACACGCCCGGCCGCCCGGCGCAGGCCGTACGCGAGGCGAGGAGCGCCGGGTTCGCGCACGTCAACCTCGACCTGATCTACGGCACCCCCGGTGAGAGCGACGACGACTGGCGGGCGTCGCTGGAGGCGGCGGTCGAGGCCGCGCCCGACCACGTGTCCGCCTACTCCCTCATCGTCGAGGACGGCACCAGGCTCGCGGCCCGCATCCGGCGCGGCGAACTGCCGATGCCGGACGACGACGTGGCGGCCGACCGCTACCTGATCGCCGACGAACTGCTGGAGAAGGCCGGGTTCCGGTGGTACGAGGTGTCCAACTGGGCGAGCACCGAGCAGGGCCGCTGCCGCCACAACCTGCTCTACTGGACCGGCGGCGACTGGTGGGCCGCCGGGCCGGGCGCCCACAGCCATGTCGGCGGCACCCGGTGGTGGAACGTCAAGCACCCGGCCGCGTACGCCAGGCGGCTGGCGGACGGCCACTCGCCCGCCCACGCTCGCGAGGTGCTCAGCGACGCCGACCGGCGGGTGGAGCGGTTGATGCTTGAGCTGCGCCTCGACTCCGGGTTCCCGCTGGCCGACATCGAGCCGGACGCCCGGCCGGTGGTGGCGCGGGCACTGGGCGACGGACTGCTGGAGACCGAGGCGTTCAAGGCGGGCCGGATGGTCCTCACCCTGGGTGGGCGCCTGCTGGCCGACGCTCTGGTCCGCGACCTGACCGCGTAGGCTGGCACGATGGCGATCGTACGCAGGCCCGGGGCCTACATCTGCGGAGTCGACGCCGCGATGGACGTGATCGGCGGCAAGTGGAAGGTCCTGATCCTCTGGGCGCTCGATGAGCGGGCGTGCCGCTTCGGTGAGCTGCGCAGGGGACTGCCCGGCGTGACCGAGAAGGTGCTCACCGCCCAGCTGCGGGAACTGGAGCTGGACGGCATCGTGCACCGCGAGGTGTACGACACGGTGCCGCCGCACGTCGAGTACTCACTGACGCCGGTCGGCGTCTCGCTCAACGCGGCGCTGGGGCCGCTCGGCGAGTGGGGCAGAGAACACGTCCTCGGCCCCGGGTACGCGGGCTAGAGCAGCGCCGCCAGTTCGGCGATGGGGGCCAGGGCCGAGGCCAGCGCGGTCACCGGGGCCAGCCGCAGGGCGAGGCGGTCGAGGGCGGCGGTGATCCGCTCTCGGTCGCGCCCGCCGGGCGGGGTCTGCGCCTCGGAGAGGAGTTCGCGCAGGTCACGGCGGGCGTGCCGGGCCTCGGGCAGCGACTCCTCGTGCTCGTCCACGCGGTCGAGCAGGTCTTCCACCAGCGCCCGCAGCGACGATGCGGTGCCCTGGTGGAAGACGGCGCCCTGACCGCCGATGCTGGAGCCGGTGAACGTGCCGCCGGTGATGACGACGCCGTGGTTGTCGCCCTGCGGGAGGCTCACGCCGCCTCCCCTGCGGTGACCTTGGCGCCCTGGCCGCCGATGGCGACGCCGGAGAAGGTGCCGCCGTTGACCACGGTGCCGTTGTTGATGACGGCCGCGACCTGCTGCCGGTAGGCGGTGGTGTCGACGTCGTGCAGGTCGAGGTAGTCGAGCACGGCGTTGTTGAGGCGCTCTTCGACCAGCTTGGCGTACTTGAAGGCGTCGAGCCGTTCCAGGAACGTGGTGATCTCGCGCTCGGCGCCCAGTTCGCGCAGGCTCACCTCGGCGCCGAAGTCGAAGACCACGAAGTCGGCCGGATCCTTCACGGTGCGCAGCGCCACGAGGCCGCCGCGCACCAGCCGCACCGGCGCGGCGACCAGGTCGCGGGCGAGTTGCAGCGGCGCCCTGGTGAGGGTGGTGAGCAGCAGCGCCGGGCCCGCCTCCTTGGGCAGTTCGTCGACGACCCGGTGGGCGGCGCGGACCGGTGGCAGCGCCATGACGATGAACTCGGTGTAGAGCATCCGGCCCTCGATGGCCAGGTGGATGAAGATCGAGACGGTGGTGTCGCGGTCGGTGGCGGGCAGCACCTGGTTGCCGTGCCGGTCGGTGACGGCCGCGCCGCCGGTGCCGACGACGATCCACCGGTAGTGGCGGGCCCCCGACTGCGGGTTGCGGATGATCGCGTGGAGCGCGTCGTGGTCGAGATGGTGGCGGGGGCGGCCGTCCTGCAGCAGCGGGTGCGTGCCGTGGAGCTGGTTGAGCAGCCCCTCGGCGACGACGTGGTCGAGGATGTCCAGGTCGACGGGCATGCCGGGGGCGGCCTCGAAGCGCATCTGCTCCAGCCGGTCGCCGACGTACTCGTGCAGTTCGACGGCGTCCACCTCCGACAGTTCGCGCTCGTAGGTGCCCTTGCGGCGGTCGAGTTCGGCGGCGATGGTCCAGGCGCGTACGAGGTGCCCGGCGCCGATGAAGGGGTTCTCGCCCGAGTAGAGCGTGAGGTTGCCCTTCTGGGCCGCGTCGACCTCCCCCATCCGGGTGGAGGGGTCGGCTTCCGGGTGGGTGGCGCCGGGCCGCAGCCGCTCGGCCAGGATGCGGTAGACGCGCATCCGGTAGGCGAGGACGGTGCCCGCCGCCGCGAGCAGCATGACCGGCCCGAGCCAGGCCACCCCGGAGGAGTCCTCGTCGTACGAGGAGGAGGAGGCGGCCATGAGCGCCGCGAAGCCGATGCCCGCGCCCATCAGGGCGACCCCGGCCGCGCCGGCGGTCGCGAGGAGCCGCCCGGTGCTCCTGCGGGCCGCCATGGGGCCGCCGGGGTGGGAGGCGAGCACGCCGAGGCCCGCGAGCACCGCGATCCACGGGAAGACGCCGGTGAACCCGAACAGCAGGGCCAGCACCAGCATCGCCGTCACCGCCGCGTCTCTGACGGTCAGCAGCGAGCGGGCGTACAGGCAGTGCCGCAGCACGGGCACGAGGTCGAAACCGCCCACGGACGGCGCGACCGAGCGGTGCCGCTGGTCGAGCAGCGAGCCGAGGGCGCGGTCGCGGAAGGCGGGGTCCAGGTAGGCGGCGGCCGCCAGGTACCTGGTGGTGTTGCGCAGGCGTGCGTCCATGCACCCATCGTCGCTCTCCGAGAGCGACGATAAACGGAGAGTAATGAGATTGTGATGCCGGGTAACGGGATCAGGTGATCATCCGGATGCTGACGGGATAACGGTAGGCGGCGCCCCTGTTGGCGGCGACGGCCGCCTGGATGTGGAAGACGAGCGAGAACACGAACACGATCGGCAACAGCAGCAGGCCGATCAGCACGATGCTCAGCAGCACCGCCACCAGGTAGGCGATGAACATGGTGAGCTGGAAGTTCAGCGCCTCCGCCGCCTGCCTGCGGATGTACGGCGACTCGTCCTTCTTGGTCAGGTAGATGACGAGGGGGCCGACCCACCCGCTGACCAGGCCGAGCAGGTGGGCCAGCATCGCGAGGGTGGTGTCGTCCGTGCCGGGGCGCGGGCCGTCGTGGAACGGCATGGGCCGGCCGTGAGCCGGGGGCGGGGGATAGGCGCCCGGCCCGTACGGGTACGTCTCGTACGGCCCGCTGGGCAACTGTCCGTAGGGGTACTGCGGCGGCACCCCTCCGGTCGCGTCATGGGGTGGCTGGGGATGGCTCACGGGACCTCCGTCACGAAGTCGATGAGTTCCTCGACCCGGCCGAGCAGTTCGGGTTCGAGATCGGCGTAGGTGGACACCGCGCCCAGGATGCGCCGCCACGCCTCGGCGGGCTCCACGCGCCAGCCCAGCGCGGCGATCACGCCTTCCTTCCACGGCACCCCGCGCGGGACCTCCGGCCAGGCCGGGATGCCGAGCACGGCGGGCTTGACCGCCTGCCACACGTCCACGTACGGATGGCCCGCGACGAGCACGTGGGGTGAGGCGATCCGCGCGGCGATCCGGCTCTCCTTGGACCCGGGCACCAGGTGGTCGACCAGGACGCCGAGCCGTCTGCCCGCTCCAGGCTCGAACTCGGCCACGATGGCGGGCAGGTCGTCGACGCCCTCCAGGTACTCGACGACGACGCCCTCGACCCGCAGGTCGTGGCCCCAGATGCGCTCGACGAGGGCGGCGTCGTGGACGCCCTCGACGTAGATGCGGCTCTCGCGGGCGACGCGGGCGCGCAGCCCTTCGACCGCGACGGAGCCGGAGGCGCTGCGGCGCGGACCGGAGGACGCGGCGGGGGCGGGCCGTACGAGGGTGACCGCTCTGCCGTCCAGCAGGAACGCGGCGGGCGCCAGGGGGAACAGGCGGCGCCTGCCGAAGCGGTCCTCCAGCGTCACGGCCTCCTTGTCGCAGGCGACCACGGCGCCGCAGAAGCCGCTGTCGGCGTCCTCGACCACGAGGTCCGCCTCGGCGGGCACCTGTGGGATCTTGCCCTTGCCGGGACGCCGCCAGTTACCCGCCAGTACATCGCCGTCGTACACACGGGGACCGTAGCAAATCACCCGCCCGCCGCGAGGCGCCTGCGGTGGGCGTTGCGGCGGACCACCACGACGACGTTGACGGCGGCGCCGACGACGATGCCGGTCATCGGCAGGATCACCATCGCGGCGAGCCCGCCGAAGAAGCCGCCCGCTCCGGCCGCGAGGCTGCGGCCCAGCCCGAACCTGGTCCGCACCTGCTCCTGGACGGTGCACACGATCGGATAGTCGCCCTTGGCGGGGACGTTGACCAGGGCGATCATGGCCCAGGTCACCCCGTCGGAGGTGAGCGTCTGGTCGCTGGTCGTGACCAGCCTGCCGTCCTTGCCGATCCGGCACTCCCAGGTGAGGCGGCCGGTGTTCTGGACGTACAGGGCGGGCTGCTCGCCGGGGTCGATCGTGAGCGTGACCGACTCGCCGGGCGCGAACGTCCTGGAGGGCGCCGAGTCGACGAGGCCGCCCACGGTGCCGGTGACGAACAGGGCGATCCCGGTGATCACGCAGACGGCCGCGACCGCCCAGCCGGCCGCGATCCACCACAGGGGCGGGCGCACCTGCGCGGGTGGCGGGCCCCCGTATTGGGCCCCGTATTGGGCCCCGTACTGCGGGCCGCCGTGCGGGGGATGGGGGTAGGGGTGCTGGGGGCCGCCGGGCGGCCCGTACGGCGGCGGCGGTGGCCCGCCGGGGTGGCCGAAGGGGGTCTGGGGGCCGCTCGGAGGCCCGTACGGCGGCTGGGGGGCGCCGGGTGGGTCATAGGGCCGGGGCCCGCCGGGAGGGACGTGGGGGCCGGGTGGCGGGCCGTAGGGCGGCTGCGGCGGTTGCTGCCAACCCTGGCCCTGCCGGAAATCGTCACTCATATCCGTCAAGTGTGGTGCAGTGGATCGTGAGCCGCCAGCACGAGAGTTATCGCACCTTGTGGGCGGGAGCCGTACACTTGGCACTCGGGACCACAGAGTGCTAGATCTGGCGTTTCTGTAAGGGAAGAGGCAGGAGGTGCGCACGTGCTCGACGACCGTAAGCTCGCGGTCCTGCGGGCCATTGTCGAGGACTACGTGTCCACCAACGAACCGGTGGGCTCGAAGGCGCTGGCCGAACGTCACAATCTCAAAGTCTCCCCGGCGACGGTGCGCAACGACATGGCCGCGCTGGAGGAGGAGGGCTACATCACCCAGCCGCACACCAGCGCGGGCCGGGTGCCGACCGACAAGGGTTATCGGCTCTTCGTCGACCGGCTCTCGCAGGTGAAGCCGCTGTCGGCGGCCGAGCGCAGGGCCATCGAGACCTTCCTCGCCGGCGCGGTCGACCTCGACGACGTGGTCACCCGCACGGTCCGCCTGCTGGCACAGCTGACCAGGCAGGTCGCGGTGGTGCAGTACCCCGCGCTGGCCCGCTCGACGGTCCGGCACGTCGAACTCGTCCACCTGAGCGACCGGCGCGTGATGCTGGTCGTCATCACCAACACCGGCCGCGTCGAGCAGCGTGTGGTCGAACTCCCCGAGATCGTGGACGACCAGCGCATCGCGCACCTGCGCGCGGTGCTCAACGCCACCCTCGACGGGTGCGGCCTCGCGGCCGTGCCCGACCTGGTGGCCGACCTTCCCGAACGGCTGGCCGCGGAAGACCGCCCCGCTGCGGCCACCATCCTGTCCGTGCTTCTTGAGACGCTCGTCGAGCGTCACGACGAGAAGATCGTGTTCGCGGGCGCGGCCAACCTGGCCGGCGCCGACTTCACCACCGGCCTGCGCGACGTTCTCGAGGCCCTGGAGGAGCAGGTGGTGCTCATGCGCCTGCTCGGCGAGACATCGGACATCCCGGCCGCGCTCACGGTGCGGATCGGGGCGGAAAACCCGTACCTTCACGGCACGTCGATCGTCGCCACCGGATACGGTTCTGGCGACAGGCAACTGGCTCGGCTGGGCGTCCTCGGCCCCACGAGGATGGACTACCCGGTGACGATGGGCGCCGTGCGCGCAGTGGCACGCTACGTCAGCCAGATTCTGGCTGCTTCCTAAGAGGTCGATAAGTGGCAAACAGCGACTATTACAGCATCCTCGGGGTGCGGCGAGACGCCGGTCAGGACGAGATCAAGAAGGCGTACCGCCGGTTGGCCCGCGAGCTGCACCCTGATGTGAACCCCGATCCCGAGACGCAGGAGCGTTTCAAGGAGATCACGCAGGCGTACGAGGTGCTGTCCGACCCGAGCAAGCGCCAGATGTACGACCTCGGCGGCGACCCCTTCGGAGGGGCCGGTGCCGGGGCGGGCGCGGGCGGGTTCGCGGCGGGCTTCCCCTTCAGCGACATCATGGACGCCTTCTTCGGGCAGGCCGGCGGCGGGCGCGGACCGCGCTCGCGGGCCAGGCGCGGGCGCAACGCGACGATCCGCGTCGAACTCGACCTCAACGAGACCGCCTTCGGCACCACGCGCGAGCTGATCGTGGACACCGCCGTGGTGTGCGAGGTCTGCCACGGCGCGGGCGCCGCGCCGGGCACCCATCCGGACACCTGCGACATGTGCGGCGGGCGTGGAGAGGTCTCGCAGGTCACGCGGTCCTTCCTGGGCCAGGTCATGACCTCGCGGCCGTGCCCGCAGTGCCAGGGCTTCGGCACCCTCATCCGCACGCCGTGCCAGGAGTGCTCCGGCGACGGCCGGGTGCGTACCCGGCGGACGATCAAGGTTCGCATCCCGGCGGGAGTCGAGGACGGCACCCACATCCAGCTCGCCGGGGAGGGCGAGGTCGGTCCCGGCGGCGGCCCGCCCGGCGACCTGTTCCTTGAGATCGTCGAGCGCCCGCACGAGATCTTCGAGCGGCGCGGCGACGACCTGCACTGCACGGTGCAGATCCCGATGACGGCCGCCGCGCTCGGCACGGTGCTGTCGGTGGAGACCCTCGACGGCACCGAGCAGGTGGACGTGCGGCCGGGCACGCAGTCCGGGCAGGTCATCTCGATGTTCGGGCGGGGGGTGCAGCGGCTCAACGAGTCGGGGCGCGGCGACCTGCTCATCCATGTGAACGTGGAGACGCCGCTGCGGCTGGAGCCGCAGCAGGAGGAACTGCTGCGGGAACTCGCCAAGCTGCGGGGAGAGGAGCGTCCGCCGGGAAAGTTCGCCCCGGGGCAGCAGGGCTTCTTCTCCCGCCTGCGTGACGCGTTCAACGGCCGTTGACCGATCATCCATTACGGCCCGGCCGACCTGCCGCCACCCGCCGCAGTACGGCGGGTGGCGGCGGGGCGGGCGGGCCGTATCGATGACGATGGTTCTACTGGGGGAAGCGTGAGCGTGCCGGTGTTTCTCGTGGACGCGGTGGCGGAGGCGCACGCGGTGCTGGAGGGGCCAGAGGGGCGGCACGCGGCGGCGGTCCGCCGGATCCGCCCCGGTGAGCGCGTCGACCTGACCGACGGCGCGGGCGCCGTCGGCGAGTGCGTCGTCCGCGAGACGCTGAAGGACGGGCTCGTCCTCGACGTCCTCAGGCGCTACACCGTGCCCGCCCCCGCGCCGCGCATCGTCGTCGTCCAGGCACTGCCCAAGGGAGACAGGGGCGAGCTGGCCGTCGAGATGATGACCGAGGTCGGCGTGGACGTGATCGTCCCCTGGGCGGCCTCGCGCAGCATCACCCAGTGGCGCGGCGACAAGGCGGCCAAGGCGCTCGGCAAGTGGCGCGCGACCGCCCGGGAGGCGGGCAAGCAGGCGCGGCGCTTCCACCGGGCCGAGGTGGCCGAGCTCGCCACCACCCGCGACGTCGTCCGGCTCGCGGAGCAGGCGGCGCTGGCGCTGGTGCTGCACGAGGCGGCCGCGCGGCCGCTGGCCCGGGTCGAGCTGCCGGGGAGCGGCGACATCATGATGATCGTCGGGCCGGAGGGCGGGGTCGCGGAGACGGAGCTCGCGGCGTTCACTGAGGCGGGGGCGGTGCCCGCGCTGCTGGGTCCCACGGTGCTGCGCACCTCCACGGCGGGGGTGGCGGCGGCGGCCGTGCTGCAGGCCAGGACCGGGCGCTGGTAGCTCAGCCCGGCATGGTGCTGGGGATGCCGGTGTCGTTGAGCAGAGTGGGGCCGGACTCCTCGGCCGGGCACTCCTCGGCGGGGCAGCTCGGCGTGACCGGCGGGGTCTCGCTGGGCGTGGGCGACGTGGAGGGGGTGCGGGTCGGGCACTCGCTCGCGCCGGCCTCGCTCTCGGTGCTGTTCTTGGCAGAGGACGCGCTGGGACAGGGCGTCGGCGTCGGCGTCGGGGTGGGCGTGGGTGTGGGCGTCGGTTTGGACACGGACCTGGTCGACTCCGCCGTCTGCTCGGCCTCCACCGGGGTCTTCGGCGCGGTCACGTGCGGGACGGCGGGCTCGGACCTCGGGATGGAGGACGGCCCGGGCGGCCGGTTGGTCGACTCGCTGCTCGGCTGGCTGGTCTCGGACCGTACGTCGCGGATGCGGGTGGTGACCTCGTCGCGCAGCGAGGGGACGACCATCACGATCGTGCCCGCGACCAGCACGGCGCTGGCCAGAGCGGCACCCGTCCGCCACCAGAACAGGCCGCGCGAGCCCTTCTGCTCGATGCGCGCGCGGATGATCTCCAGGCCCTCCGGGGAAGGCACGACCGCGTCCGCCTCCGCTCGGAGCACACGGCGCAGGACGTCGCCGTGCTCGTCGTCGGGGGACTGGGTCATGACATCTTCTCCAGGACAGATCGCAAGGCGGCCATGCCACGGGCGGTGTGGCTCTTGACCGCCCCCTTGCTGATGCCCATGGCGTGGGCGATCTCAGCCTCGGACAGATCGCCGTAATAGCGAAGGACGAGGGCCTCTCTCTGGCGGGTGGGCAGGGCGCGCAACGCGTCGATCACGGCGGAGCGTTCGAGCTCGCCTATCGCGCCGTTCTCGGCGCTCGGGGCGTCGGGCAGGCCCTTGGGAGCATACTTCTCGACGACCGCGCGATGCCGTAAGACGGACCGCGACCGGTTGACGACCGATTGCCGCAGGTAGGCCAGCGCCTTGTCGGGGTCGCGCAGCCTACGCCAGGCGCCGTGGACGGCCACGAACGTGTCCTGGACGACTTCCTCCGCGGTCGCGGTGTCGCGCACCAGCAACACAGCGAGACGCACCAATGACCGAAAGTGCGCACTGTAGAGCGCGGTTACGGCCATGTCGGCGTCCCACCCGACAGGCACCGCCCCCAGCGACCCGTCGGCCAGCAGGGTTTCGGTGGTCACCTCTAGAGGACGCTCGGCCTTCCCGAAGGGTTTACGCTCTTCCGGACTTGGAGGGGTTCCCGGATCATTGGGGTGCATTACCCAGTCGTGTCCTCGCCAGGTGGCCTCGCCCGAGCCTGAATCGTATTTTTTCGCGTGAAGTCTCGCACACCCACCTTAACCGTGGGGATCTTCCCTCGCACAACGCGAGGGATCACCGATTGGCAACGGGATGCCTCGATAGGGTACACGCGTGAGCGACTGCCTGTTCTGCAAGATCGTGGCCAAGGAGATCCCGGCCACGGTGGTCCACGAGACCGCCCGCACCCTCGCCTTCCGCGACGTCAACCCCCAGGCTCCCACGCACGTCCTGGTCGTCCCCAAGGGGCACTACGCCGACGCGGCCGAGCTGGCCCAGGCCGACGACGGCCTCGCCGACGACGTCCTGAAGGCCGCCCACGCGGTGGCCGTGCAGGAGGGGGTGGCCGAAACCGGCTACCGGGTGGTGTTCAACACCGGCGCGGGGGCGGGGCAGACCGTTTTCCACGTGCACGCCCACGTTCTCGGAGGGCGCACGATGACCTGGCCGCCCGGCTGATATTGCCGCGAGTGTTCGGGCCGGTCCCGGCTACGATGTGCGTAAGAGACACCATTCCAGACCGGGAGGCATCAGGCCCGAGGGCCTGTCCCATGTCCGAACTACACGAAACCCGAAGAACAGCACCACCCTCGCGCACGCAAGCCAAGGTGCTGATCCCGGACGAGTACCCGATGGTCAGCCTCCTGGGCTCCCGCGACGAGCTGCTGCGCGTCATCGAAGGCGCCTTCCGGGCCGACATCCACGTCCGGGGCAACGAGATCACCGTCACCGGCGGCCCCGACGAGAGCGGCGCGGTCGTGCGCCTGTTCGAGGAGCTCGTCGAGGTGCTGCGCAACGGCGGCGAGCTCACGCCCGACGCCGTCGAGCGCAGCATCGCGATGCTCCGCATGAGCTCGGAACGGCCCGCCGAGGTGCTCTCACTCGACATCCTGTCCTCCAGAGGCCGCACCATCCGCCCCAAGACCGCCAACCAGAAGCGGTACGTCGACGCGATCGACAGGCACACGGTCGTGTTCGGCATCGGCCCCGCGGGCACGGGCAAGACCTACCTGGCCATGGCCAAGGCGGTCAGGGCCCTGCAGGAGAAGAAGGTCAACCGGATCATCCTCACCCGCCCGGCCGTCGAGGCGGGAGAACGGCTCGGCTTCCTGCCCGGCACGCTCTACGAGAAGATCGACCCCTACCTGCGCCCGCTCTACGACGCGCTGCACGACATGCTCGACCCCGAGACCATCCCCAAGCTGATGGCGGCGGGCACCATCGAGGTCGCCCCGCTGGCGTACATGCGCGGCCGCACGCTCAACGACGCCTTCATCATCCTCGACGAGGCCCAGAACACCTCGCCTGAGCAGATGAAGATGTTCCTCACCCGGCTGGGCTTCGGCTCCAAGATCGTGGTGACCGGCGACGTGACGCAGGTCGACCTGCCCTCGGGCACCGAGAGCGGCCTGCGGGTGGTGCAGAGCATCCTGTCCGAGATCCGCGACATCCACTTCAGCAGGCTCACCAGCGCCGACGTCGTGCGCCACCGGCTCGTCAGCGACATCGTCGACGCCTACGGCCGCTACGACGTCCAGAAGCAGCAGGAACTCAAGTCCGTCAAGCAGCAGCGAGGGCCGCGCAGGTGAGCATCGAGATCAACAACGAGTCCGGCGACGAGGTCGACGAGGAGTCCCTCGTCGCCCTCGCCGGGCACGTGCTCGGCGAGATGGGCATCAACCCCCTCGCCGAGTTGTCCGTCGTCATCGTCGACGAGGGCACCATGGCCGACCTCCACGACAAGTGGATGGGCGAGCCCGGCCCCACCGACGTGCTCGCCTTCCCGATGGACGAGTTGCGGCCCGGCGGCGGCGCCAGAGGCGACGCCGAGGGCCCGGCGGATCCGGCGCTGCTCGGCGACGTCGTGCTGTGCCCGCCGGTGGCGGCGCGGCAGGCGAAGGAGGCGGGTCACTCGACCCGTGACGAGCTGGAGATGTTGTGCACGCACGGCATCCTCCACCTGCTCGGCTACGACCACGCCGAGCCCGAGGAACACAAGGAGATGTTCGGTCTGCAGGGCCGGCTTCTCACGTCGTGGAAAGAGGTGCGCACCCAGCGGTGAACGTCTGGTTGCCGCTGACCGTGGCCCTGGTGGTGATCGGAGGGCTGATCGCCAGCGCGGAGACCGCGCTGACGCGGATCTCCAGGGTCCGGGCGGAGGAGTACGTCCGCGAGGGGCGGCGCGGGGCCAAGCGGCTGCAGGAGATCGAGAACGATCCTGCCCGCTACCTCAACCTGCTCCTCCTGCTGAGACTCAGCTGCGAGCTGGTCGCCACGGTGATCACCACGCTGTTGTTCATCGACTACCTCGGCGACCAGGGCTGGGCCTACGTGGCGGCGGCCGGGGTGATGATCGTGGTCAGCTACGTGATCGTCGGCGTCATGCCGCGCACCCTGGGCCGCCAGCACGCCGAGCCGATCGCGCTGGCCAGCGCGCCGGTCGTCTACGGGCTGACCCGCATCTTCGGGCCGCTGCCCAAACTGCTCATCCTGCTCGGCAACGCCCTCACGCCCGGCAAGGGCTTTCGCGAGGGGCCGTTCACGTCGGAGGCCGAGCTGCGCGACCTGGTCGACCTGGCCGAGGAGCGCAGGGTCATCGAGCCGGACGAGCGCGAGATGATCCACTCGGTGTTCGAACTGGGTGACACGCTGGTGCGCGAGGTGATGGTGCCGCGCACCGACATGGTCTTCATCGAGCGGGGCAAGTCGCTCGACCAGGCGCTGTCGCTGCACCTGCGCAGCGGGTTCTCCCGGATCCCGGTGGTGGGGGACAACGAGGACGACATCGTCGGCATCGCCTACCTCAAGGACATCACCCGCCGCGTCCACGAGTCGCGCACCGGCAGGGAGAAGGTCGAGTCGATCATGCGTCCGGCGACGTACGTGCCGGAGAGCAAGCCGATCGACCAGCTCCTGCGGGAGATGCAGGCCAGGCAGATCCACCTGGCCGTGGTCATCGACGAGTACGGCGGCACGGCGGGGCTGGTCACGATCGAGGACGTCCTGGAGGAGATCGTCGGCGAGATCACCGACGAGTACGACCAGGAGGCGCCGCGCGTCGAGGAGATGCCAGACGGCGCGGTGCGGGTGACCGCGCGGATGCCGGTGGACGAACTGGGCGAACTGTTCGGCAAGGAGCTTGAGGTCGACGACGTCGAGACGGTGGGCGGGCTGCTGGCGCACGCGCTGGGGCGGGTGCCGATCGCGGGCTCGCAGGTGGAAGTGGCGGGCCTGCGCCTGACCGCCGAGAGCCTGGCCGGCCGCCGCAACCGGATCAGCACAGTGGTGGTCTCCCGCACCGACCGGCCCTCGGAGCCTGCCTGAACACCGCCTGGGTGTGTTTCTGAGCGCCTGGGCGGACGTTTCCGGGGCAGGTGTTTCTGAACACCCGCAGTGGTTACGGCCGGCCTCCGCCCACACCTCCCGCCGACTTGGGCCGACGGCCTCTCCGGCGCTCAGCCCCGCCCGCACTTCCCGCCGCGACGACGCCTTGCCACGCCCCGAGTCCGGTGGCGGTGACGCCCGCACGGGCTCGCGCCGTCGCGCCGGCATCGCGGGACAACCCAACCCCCCGACCCCAAGCTTCGGCGGCACGCAGACTCTGTCGGTTTATGGTGGCAAAAGGATCTTGGTGCGATTTATAGGGAAAAGTCATCAAGTGTCCTACAAGTCTTCTGCAACCGGAGTCCGCGAGTCTGTGTTCACGACACCCGGTGCGGTGGGTGTCGCGAAGGGACTGACCGGACGCCGGGTGGGGTTCGCGGCGCGAGGGAGAGTCCCCGGGGGGACGGCAACGGACCGGTCTGCTAGCCGATCGGACGTTGCACGGCGTCAAGGGTGTCTCCGCCTGGTAGCCCGGGCGGGGACACCCTTCGGCGTCTTTACACCCTCTTCGGAGAGAAATCCCGGTTGACCGCTTGTTGGTGACTCCGGTGGATTGCCGCATTCGCCTATGGGGGAGATCAGGCTCCGGGGGGAAGCATGAAACTGCGCATCATCGCCTGCGCGCTGCTCACGACCGGTCTCGGGGCAGGACTCGCCGGATGCGGCGGCGACTCCGGCACCGGCGCCCGTATCGACACCAGGACACAGGCCCGGCTCCAGGAGATCCTCAGCCGGAACCTGCGCCTGCCCGACGGCTTCACCGCCCGGCCGCAGGAGCCCTGGCGGGTGCCGTTCACCGCCCGCGACAAGCGCTGCAAGGCCCTGCTCGCCGTGGCAGGGGGCAAGGTGCCCAAGGAGGCGCTGACCGCCCAGGCCGCCGTCAGCTACCCCGGGCACGGGGTGGGCGAGACGGCGGGCGTGGCCCTGGCCACGTACGCGGGCGCGGGGGCGGAGACGCACCTCGACGACCTGGGCGCGGACCTGGCCGCCTGCCAGAAGGTGGCCGTCGGCGGGGGCACCAGGCTGAAGCTGCGCACCACGCCGGTGAAGGAGGTCGGCGACGAGGCGGTGGGCGGGCGGCTGCGGGGGCGGCTGAACGGTTTCCCGTACGCGCTGAACGTGCTGTTCGTGCGGGACGGTGACACGCTGCTGTCGCTGGTGCACACCGGGGTGAGCCCGGTCGATCTCAAACGCACCGAGCAACTCGCGCGCTCGGTGCTCAGCAGGGCACAGGAGGGCCAGGGCCTAACCTAGTCTGCTGTGACACTCGATCCTGAAGACAGCAAGCTGATCACGCTGGCCCGTGCCGCCAGGGCGCGCAACGAGGCGGCCGAGGGCGCCGCCGTGCGCGACGAGACCGGCCGCACCTACTCCGCCACGAACATCGCCCTGGAGTCCCTCACACTGTCGGCCGTGCAGGTGGCCGCCGCGATGGCCGTCTCCAGCGGGGCCCGCTCCCTGGAGGCCGCCGCCCTCGTCACGGCGGGAGAGGGGCCGAGCGCGGCCGACACGGCCGTGACCGGCGAACTCGGCGCCGGGGCGCTGCACGTGGCCGGGCCCGACGGCGTCCTGCGGAGCTGACATGCCGATGTCGCCCTACCTGGCCGGGCTACGGGCCGAGGTCGGCTCCCGGCTGCTGCTGTTGCCGTCGGTGACCGGCTGCGTGTTCGACGCCTCCGGCAGGCTGCTGCTGGCCAGGCACGGCGACGTGGGCCTGTGGGCCACCCCGGGCGGCGGCATCGACCCCGACGAGCGCCCGGAGGAGTGCGTCGTGCGTGAACTGCGCGAGGAGCTTTCGGTCGAGGTGGAGGTCAAGGGACTCATCGGCGTGTACGGCGGCCCGGAGTTCCGCACCCTCTACCCCAACGGCCACCAGGTCGCCTACGTCATCTCCGCCTTCGCCTGCGTGCTCGCGGGCGGCGAACCGGTCCCCGACGGGGACGAGATCAACGACCATGCCTGGGCCGCAGAGGCGGAACTCGGTACATACCGCCTGACCGCGTGGTCGCCGATCGTGCTCCCCGACGCGTACGCATGGTGGCGGCACCACCTGTCCTGATGGGTCACAATCGACTATGTGACTTCGCCTGACAGCCATCGCGCCGGATTCGCCTGCTTCGTGGGGAGGCCGAACGTCGGCAAGTCCACGCTCATGAACGCCCTGGTCGGAACGAAGGTGGCGATCACCTCCTCCAAGCCGCAGACCACCAGGCGGGCCATCAGAGGCATCGTGCACCGGCCCGACGCCCAACTCGTCATCGTCGACACGCCCGGCCTCCACCGGCCGCGCACCCTGCTGGGCGAGCGCCTGGACAGCCTGGTGCTGTCCACGCTCACCGAGGTGGACGTCATCGGCTTCTGCCTGCCCGCCGTCGACGCGATCGGCAAGGGCGACCGGTTCATCGCCGACAAGCTCGCCGCCGTCAAGAAGACGCCTGTCGTGGCCGTCGTCACCAAGTGCGACCTGGCGAGCAGGGAGCAGATCGCCGAGCAGCTTCTCGCCGTGCAGGAGCTGGGGGACTTCGCCGACATCGTGCCCGTCTCGGCCGCCTCCGGCGACAACCTCGACACGCTGTCCGACGTACTCATCCGGCACATGCCGCTGTCGCCGCCGCTGTACGAGGACGGGCGGCTCACGGACGAGCCCGAGCAGGTGCTGGTCGGCGAGCTGATCCGGGAGGCCGCGCTGGAGGGCGTGCGCGACGAGTTGCCGCACTCGATCGCGGTGGTCGTCGACGAGATGCTGGCCCGCGAGGACCGCGACGACCTGCTCGACATCTACGCCCACCTGTTCGTCGAACGGCCGTCGCAGAAGGCCATCATCATCGGGCACCGGGGCGAGCGGCTGCGCGACGTCGGCACCCGGGCACGCAAGCAGATCGAGGCGCTGCTGGGCACCCGCGTCTACCTCGACCTGCGTATCAGCGTGGCCAAGGACTGGCAGCGCGACCCCAAGCAGCTGCGGCGCCTGGGCTTCTTCGACTGAGACGGACGCCGGTCAGTCGCGGCGGGGAAGCAGTGAGAACAGGGCGAAGACCGTCGTCGCCACCGCTGCGGCCAGGGCGGCGAACCAGCCGTACTTCAGCGCCGGTTCGATGGTCAGGAAGTCGCCCAGCGCGACGGTGAGGCCCTTGCTGTGGCCGTCGGGGTTCGTCACGAACACCACCAGCAGCACCCCGGCGGCCAGGCCCGGGATCGCCGCGAGCGGGGTCAGCGGCAGCCGCGTCACCAGCGTGGCCAGGCCGAGCATCACGGCCAGGACACCCGAGAGCAGGGTGTAGACGCCGCAGGCGGCATCCACCCCGCGCAGGCTCTTGCCGATACCGGCGTCGATGAGGTCGCTGCGGGCTTCGAGCCCGGCCCAGGGCAGCGCCGCGCAGAACACCAGCAGGGCACCGGTCACGACCACCGCGAGCGCGTACCCCCTGCGCGGCTTGCGTTCCGCTCTCGCGGCCGGGCGAGGCGGAAAGTACTCGGCCACACCGCCACCATATGCCTGCTCGCCGCCACGCACCACCGTCCGCGCCCAAGGACCGGACCCTCAAAGGAAGAGCGCTGAGCGGAAAGCTCCGTTCCCGCCCCTCCCCACACGTATCCTCGAATGACTACCCTGTGTAGGTGTACGGCTACGACATCCGGCCCGTCTCCGCCGGTTGCCCTCGCATGTTGGACTGCGTTGAATGGAGTCGCGATGCCCCCCGCACGAGACCTCGACAGTGGCGCCAGCCCGCTCGCGTACTTCGGCGCCGAACTACGCCATCTCCGGGTCAAAGCCGGACTCTCCCAAGAGCAGGTGGGCGAGGCGGTCTTCTGCTCCGGCTCGCTCATCGGTCTCATCGAGAACGCCAAGAGATCTCCGTCGCCTGACCTGGCGAACCGGTGCGACGAACTGCTGAAGACCGGCGGCATGTTCAACCGGATGCTGCCGCTGCTCCGCTCCGCGAGTCACCCTTCGTGGTTCCAGAGCTGGGTCGAGGTCGAGCGGACGGCCCACTCGCTGCGCACCTGGGAACCGATCGTGGTGCCAGGGCTCCTTCAGACGAAGGACTACGCCTATGCGCTCTTCGCCCGCTATCCGGGCGTGACCCCAGAGAAGGCCGAGGCGTCGGCCATGGCTCGCGTCGAACGCCAGGCCATCCTGCACCAGGACGAGCCACCCCTGTTGTGGGCCGTCATCGACGAAGGTGTCCTGCACCGGCCCATCGCTCGACCCGAGGTCATGCGGGCACAGCTCGCGACGCTGCTGACGATGGCGCAGGCCCCCAACATCACCCTTCAGGTCGTTCCGCTGTCGGCGGGCACAAGCTGCGGCTTGGCGGCCGGATTCGTGATCGCGGGGGTTCGAGGGGGAGCCGATACCGTGTATCTGGATTCGGCGGCGGCAGGATACGTGACCGGTCGGCCGGACGACGTAGTGGGCATAACGCACATGTACGAGCAAATCCGCGCTGATGCTCTATCGGGCAAGGAGAGCGTCAGCCTCCTGGAGAAGGTGATGGATGACAGATGGGCGCAGACCTGAGCAACGTCGTGTGGCGCAAGGCGCTCCGTAGCACCGGTAACGGCGGTAACTGTGTGGAGGTTGCCGTGGTGGATGGGGCCAAGGAGGGCCACACCCGTCTGTTCGCGGTGCGAGACAGCAAGAGCCCGGATACGGCCCTGCTCTTCACTCCCGCCGAGTGGGAGGCGTTCCGGCTCGGTATGAAGGACGGCGAGTTCGACGACCTGAGCTGACCCCGGCTCAGCCGTCTCCGGTGCGTATGGTGCGTTCGCGGCCCCGCCGATCTTCTCCTGGCGGGGCCGCGGCTTTCCCGAGGGCTGTCAGGGCGCCGGATCGCGGGCCTGGGCGACGGCTTCGCCCCACAGCAGGCGCCGTCGCAGGGTGACCGTGTCGTCGGCCAGGGCGGATACCAGGGTTCCCGGTCCGGCGAGCGGCAGTACCGCGACCCCGTCGCCCACCACTGCCTCCTCGCCGTCGCAAGAGGTGATCAAGGTGGTGCCCAGGCAGCGGGAGGTTCCGTACACGGCCGGGGAAGCTGTGGTGGACGGGTCGCCGACCAGCAGGTCCTGGCGGAGCAGGGGGCGACCGGCCACGGTGGCGTCGAAGCGGGTACGGCACCGCCCGGCGGGCTCTCCGTGACGGCCGAGGACCAGTTCCTCACGCCACAGCACGCGGGCGGCAGGGGACTGCTCCAGCCGTACCAGCGAGCGGTGGACGGCTCCCGAGGCCAGGACGACCGGTTCCGGTGTGTACGTGAGCGACGCCTCCGCCCCCACCCGCGCCGTGACCCGCGACAGCGACTCGCCGGGCCCGGGCAGCACGAGGCTGCTGCCGATCGAGGCGAGTTCCAGCGTCGTGCCGGGGGCGAGGTCGAGGGCCAGGTCGAGGACGTCGCCGCCCAGCGGGCCCGCCGCGGTCGAGACCAGGTGCACGGTGTGCGGGCCGGTCTGGCGCAGCGTCAGCGGCGGGGCCGAGCGCAGTTCGGCGAAAATCGTGCGCCCGTGCTCCAGGACGGTCCTCACCACGGCCGCTGCGCGCATCGCGGGCCTCAGCGGGTCCAGGCGCGCAGTTCGCCGGTGACCCAGGTGGCCACGTCGGCGGCGCCCGCCGTACGGAGGGAGGTGAACATGACCGGGCGCTCCTCCCGCACCGCCGCCGCGTCGCGCGCCATCACCGACAGGTCGGCCCCGACCAGGGGCGCCAGGTCGGTCTTGTTGACCACGAGCAGGTCGGCGGCGGTGACGCCGGGGCCGCCCTTGCGCGGCACCTTGTCGCCGCCGGACACGTCGAGCACGAAGATCTGCCGGTCGGCGAGGCCCCTGCTGAACGTGGCCGTCAGGTTGTCGCCGCCGCTCTCCACGATGACCAGGTCCAGGGGACCGAAGCGGTGTTCGAGGGTCTCGACCGCGTCGAGGTTGGCGGCGATGTCGTCGCGGATGGCCGTGTGCGGGCAGCAGCCGGTCTCCACGGCGAGGATGCGGGCGGGATCCAGCACCCCTGCGGCGCGCAGGAAGTCGGCGTCCTCCGTCGTGTAGATGTCGTTGGTCACCACCCCCAGCCGCAGGTCCCGGCCGAGCGTGCGGCACAGAGCGGCGACCAGGGCGGTCTTGCCGCTGCCCACCGGCCCGCCGACGCCCAGCCGGAGGGCGCGGCCGCCGGTGCCCGGCGCGTGGTGACGGTCTTCGTGATGGGCGCCCATGGCGGGTCCTTTCCTCAGGAGACGAACAGCCGGACGGCCGCCTCGGCGTGGCGTTCGGCGAGCAGGTCGAGGGCGGGCGCCGAGTACGCGGGCAGCCCCGCCCAGGTACGGAGGTCCGGGTCGGCCCCGCCGACATCTTCGGGCGGGCCCTGACGCACCGCTCGTTCGCCTACGCGGACGGCGGCCTGCCCGCCGACGGGCGCCTGGAGTTCCCGGGCGGCGGCCTCGGCGGCTCGGGCGGTCACGGTCGTGAGGTTCGGGGTCAGGTCGGCGAGCAGGCGGTGGACGGCCACCGGGTCGAGCCCCAGCAGGCGCACCGCCGCCGTGGCCGGTCCCGTGATCGCGTGGTAGGCCGCCGCCAGGGCGGCGTCCTCCGGTGCGGCCCCCGCCGCGTGCGCCGCCGCGCCGAGCGCGACCGGATGATGGGGCGACGGTACGGCGGCGGCCAGCGACTCCAGCACCGGCGACGGCCACAGGCGGCCCGCCACCCGCAGCAGCAGCCTGCCCTGCTGCCGAGCCGCCCGCCGCTGCGCCGGAGACGCCGTCCGCGCGTCGGCCTCCGCGTCGAGCTCCTCCCACACCCGGCCAGAAGAAGTGAGGACGTCGGGTGAGGTGGGGACCGGGGAGGAGGGGGCGGTTGGGAGGGCGCAGGCGGCTGCGGCGAGGGCGGCGCAGACCGCGCCGGTCGTGTGGAGGCGGCCGCGCAGGAAGGCGGCCAGCGTCGCCACGTCAAGGACGGCACCCGCCGCCACTGCCGCCTCCACGCCGCCCGAGTGGGCGTGGCCGCCCGCCGGCAGGCGGGAGTCCGCGAGCAGGAGCAGCGCGGGATGCATCAGAACAGGAAGTACCGCTGGGCCAGCGGCAGCGTCTCGGCGGGCGCGGGCTCGACGGTCTCGCCGTCGATCGTGACGGTGAAGGTGTCCGGCGCCACCGAGATGGCGGGCAGGGCGTCGTTCAGCGGCATGTCCTGCTTGCCGCGCCGCCGTACGGAGGCGACGGGCGCCAGCCGCCGCCGGACGTCCAGGTCGAGCCCGGACTCCAGCGCCAGCGGCGAGACGAAGTGCAGCGACGTGGCGGCGGCCGTGACCGGCACGGCCCCGAACATGGGCCGGGGCAGCACCGGCTGCGGCGTCGGGATCGAGGCGTTGGCGTCCCCCATCTGCGCCCAGGCGACGACACCGCCCTTGAGCACGAGCGCGGGCCGTACGGCGAAGAACGCGGGCTCCCACAGCACCAGGTCGGCGAGTTTGCCCACCTCGACCGAGCCGACCTCGGCCTCCAGCCCGTGCGCCACGGCGGGGCAGATCGTGTACTTGGCCACGTAGCGGCGGGCGCGCAGGTTGTCGGCGGGCCCGCCCAGCGCGCCTCTGCGCGCCTTCATGACGTGGGCGGTCTGCCACGTACGGATGATCGTCTCGCCGATGCGCCCCATCGCCTGGGAGTCGGAGCCGATCATGGAGATGGCCCCGAGATCGTGCAGGATGTCCTCGGCCGCCATGGTCGTGGGCCGGATCCGCGACTCGGCGAAGGCTAGGTCCTCCGGCACGGCCGGGTTCAGGTGGTGGCAGACCATGAGCATGTCGAGATGCTCGTCGAGGGTGTTGACGGTGTGCGGCCGGGTCGGGTTGGTGGAGGACGGGAGCACGTTGCGGTGCCCGGCGATCTCCAGGATGTCGGGCGCGTGCCCGCCTCCGGCGCCTTCGGTGTGGTAGGCGTGGATCATCCGCCCGCCGATGGCGGCGAGCGTGGATTCGAGGAATCCGGCCTCGTTGAGCGTGTCGGTGTGCAGCGTCACCTGGACGCCGGTCTCGTCGGCGACCCGCAGGCAGGCGTCCACGGCGGCGGGGGTGCTGCCCCAGTCCTCGTGGAGCTTGAAACCGGAGGCCCCGGCCCGCAGTTGTTCGAGCAGTCCTTCGCGGCTGACGGTGTTGCCCTTGCCGAGGAGCGCGAAGTTCAGCGGGTAGGAGTCGAGCGACTCCAGCATGCGCGCGAGATACCAGGTGCCGGTGACGGTGGTGGCCTTGGTGCCCTCGACGGGCCCGGTGCCGCCGCCGACGACGGTGGTGACGCCCGCGCCGAGGGCCTCGTCGAGCAGTTGCGGGCAGATGAGGTGGACGTGGGAGTCGACGGCGCCGGCGGTGAGGATCCTGCCGTTGCCCGCCAGGATCTCCGTGGAGGGCCCGATGACGATGTCCACGTGGGACATGGTGTCCGGGTTGCCGGCTTTGCCGATGGCGGTGATGCGGCCGTCCGTGACCGCGACGTCGGCCTTGACGACGCCCCAGTGGTCGAGGATGACCGCGCCGGTGACGACCAGGTCGGGGGCGCCTTCCGCGCGGGTGGCGAGGCCCTGGCCCATCGACTCGCGGATGACCTTGCCGCCGCCGAAGACGGCCTCGTCGCCCGCACCGGACGGGCCGGAGGAGCGGTCCTCGGTGATCTCGATGAACAGGTCGGTGTCGGCCAGGCGGATCCGGTCGCCGGTGGTGGGGCCGTACAGGGCGGCGTAGGCGGCGCGGCTCAGCTCAGTCATCGAGCGGCCCGGCGGACTCGGGGCGCAGGCCGGGCACCGTACGGGCGCCCGCGATGGGCACCAGCCGGACCTCGCGCTCGACGCCGGGCTCGAACCTGACGGCGGTCCCCGCCGGGACGTCGAGCCGCATCCCCCACGCGGCCCCTCGGTCGAAGGACAGGCCCGGGTTGGCGACGGCGAAGTGGTAGTGGGAGCCGACCTGGACGGGCCGGTCGGCGGTGTTGACCACGCGCACCTCGACGCGTTCGCGGCCGGGGTTGAGGGGGATCGGCTCGTCCGGGTGGACGTACTCGCCGGGGATCACGGGATCGGCCGGTGGACGGTGACCAGTTTGGTGCCGTCGGGGAAGGTGGCCTCGATCTGCACCGAGTCGAGCATCTCCGGCACCCCGTCCATGACGTCGGCGCGGCCGAGGACACCCCGCCCGGCGCTCATGAGCTCGGCGACGGTGCGTCCGTCGCGGGCGCCCTCCAGGAGGAAGGCGGAGATGAGGGCGGTCGCCTCGGGGTGGTTGAGCCGCAGGCCCCTGGCCTTGCGGTCACGGGCGACTCCGGCCGCGACGTGGATGAGCAGCCGCTCCTGCTCGTGTGGGGTGAGCCGCATGCCCCGGACCCTAGGGACCGCCCGTTTCCGGGGCGTTGCGGCTCGATGTCGTGTCGGTTTCCCGCGCCTCAGCCGACCTTGAACGTGGTCAGGACGGCCGCGTGGTCGGAGGTCCAGGCGTTGCCCCGGTGGTTCGGGATCGCTGTGGGCGTGCCCTCGACGACGGCCTCCGAGGCGGTCACCTTCAGGTCACCCTGGTAGAGGACGTAGTCGATGCGGTCCTGCGGTTCGGGCTCGCCCTTGTGGGCGTCGTGGCCGTACCCGCCGGTAAAGGTCGGGTACACCGGCGACCAGGTGACGCCGGGCTTGGCGACCGGGTCGGGGTTGGCCACCCGGTAGGAGTCCTTGAACCCGGCCTGCTCGGGCACGACCGAGGTCGGCCACGGCATCGACTCGTAGCCGCACCTGCGGGTCGCAGGCGTCCAGTCGAGATGGGAGGGGGCGTTGAAGTCGCCGGTCAGCAGGACGGGGGTGCGCCGTACGTCGGCGAGGTCGTCGGCCATGGCCGCGACCAGGTCCTTGATCTGCTTGGTGCGCCGGGACTCGGCCTCCCGCTCCAGCAGCCGATCGACGCTCCACTTGCCGAAACAGGCGTCGTAGGGCCCGTACGGCGTGTACCCGAGGTGGGCCGTCCACACCGACACGGTCCGCCGCTCGTCGAGCTCGACCTTGACGTTGACGCCCGCGAGCCCGGACACGGACGGCAGCGGGCCACGCGAGACGATCGGGTAGCGGCTGATGACGCCCATGTCCGAGCCGGCCTGGTAGTAGTCCCAGCCGAGCGCCTCGGCGAGTTCCCTGGCGGAGGTGGAGGAGGTCTCCTGCATGCCGACGACGTCCACGTCGGTGTCGAGGAGGAACTTCAGTTGCTTGGCGCGGGCCCCCTCGACCTGGCTGCCGCCGTGCCACAGGTTCCAGCTCATGGCCTTCAGCTCGGGCACCAGCGGGGCGCCCGGCGGGCGGACGGGGATGCGGACCAGCGCCGTCGTGCTCTCGCCCGTCTCGCCCCGGGCCTCGACGGTGACGGTCGCGGTCTTGGCGGAGGCGGAGGCGGGCGGGGTGCCGGTGACGGTGCCGTCCGCGCCGACGCGGACCCACGACGGCCCGGCCGCCTTGGAGAAGCTCGCCCGCCCCTGTACGGTCCCCTTCACGCTGGCCGAATAGGGGGACTTGGCGCGGGCGTTGCGCAGGGCGAAGTCGCCGGTGACGAAACGCGGGCTCTCGGTGCTCACGAGCTTCACGGTGAACGCTCCGTCGGGCGCGGCGGCGGCCGGGACTGCGGGAAGGGAGAGGGCCGCCGCGATGACGACGGCCGTGGGGAGGGTGTGACGCATGAATGCTCCTTGTGCGGGTGTTCGCACAGGAGACTCGCGCGTCAGAGTGACGGCAGGGTGTACACAAGTTGAAAGGTGTTAGAGCAGGTCAGAGCTACACAAGTGACACACTTAGCTGGACAGGTGGGCGCGGGCCGACCTGACGATCTCCTCCAGGTGGCCGCTGTGCGCACCCCGCCAGTAGACCTGCCCGCAGTCGCGGCAGCGGCCGTAGGCGTCGTAGCCGCTGCGGGTGCCCGCCTCCAGCACGCCCTCGACCTCGCCCTTGGCGACCTGGTCCAGCACGCCGTTGCACGCCGTGCACCGGGTCCACGGACGCAGCGGAGGGGCGAAGCGTTCGAGCAGGTCGCGAAGCTGCTCGTCGGCCCGCGAGCCGCGCACGTACGCCCCGAGCCACAGCGCCCGCCTGCGCAGCAGCCCTCGGTCCTGTGTGAGCAGCACCCGGTGCTCCTCGTTGGCCTGCACGACCAGGGCGGGGTCGTCCATGTCGTTGTGGTAGGCGGTGTCGACGCCGAGCAGCCGCAACCGCCGGGCCAGCGTCCCGAGGTGCACGTCGAGGAGGAACCTCGGCTCGCCGTCCACGGGCTGCGGCCGGGGCATGGGCACGACGTCGATCACGTCACCGGGCACCGGCTGGTAGGAGGGGGCGACCTCGGCCGCTCCCGCCGTCATGGGGCCGACCTCGGTGAGGGGGATGCCGAGCGACTCGACGAGGTGCCCGAGGGAGGAGGTGCCGTCCAGGGCGAGGCCATGCTGCTCCCGGCGCCGGGACGACGGCAGGAAGAATCGCAGCTCAGGGGCGACACGCAGGTGAATGTCTGGATCGTCCACCCCGCCAGCATGCCATAGCGTGGAGAGATGACCGTGTCCCGTCGTTCCTTCCTCGCCGCGGCGGCCGCCGCCGGGGCCGCCGCTGTGGCAGGTGGTGTGGCAGGTGGTGTCGGCGGGTGCGCGGGCGGGCGCGAGGAGCCCGGCAGGCTGCGGCTGGCGACCGGACCGGCGGGCGGGCCGTACGAGGTGCTGGGGGACCGGTTCGCCGCCGAACTGCGCCGCGTGGGCTTCGAGGTGAGCGTGGTGCGGACGACCGCGAGCGTGCGCAACCTGGAGATGCTCGGCGACGGCAGCGCCGACCTGGGGCTGGCCCTGGCCGACAGCGCCGACCAGGCCGTGCGCGTGCACGGACGGCCGGTCGCGGCGCTGGCCCGCATGTACCTCAACTACGTGCACCTGGTCGTCCGCGCGGGCTCCGGGGTCCTGGCCGCGACCGAGCTGGCGGGCCGTCCGATCTCGATCGGAGCCGTCGGCTCCGGTACGGCGGTGACCGCGGAACGCGTGCTCGGCGCCGCCGGGCTCGGCTCCGCGCGGCTGCTTCGGCTGGGGCTGGACGAGTCCGTCAGGGCGTTGCGCGACGGCCGCGTCGAGGCGTTCTTCTGGTCGGGCGGGGTGCCGACGCCCGCGCTCGCCCGGCTCGGCGACATCCGGCTGGTGCCCCTCGACCTGCTGGTCCCGGTGCTGCGCCGGATGTACGGGCCGCTCTACGAGCACGCCACGGTCCCCGACGGCGTGTACGGCGGCGCCCGCCCGGTCGCGACGATCGGCACGGCCAGCTACCTCGTCTGCCGTGGCGACCTCGCCCCCGACCTGGCCCGTACGGTCACCGAGACCCTCTTCGCCAGCCGCGACCGCCTCCAGGCCCCCGACGCGCCCGGCGGCCGCCTGGACCGCCGCTACGCCATCGGCACCGGCGCCGTCCCCCTCCACCCGGGCGCCGTCTCCTACTACCGCTCGGTCTACGGCTGACCCTTCGAGTCTCCTTCCTTCCGGGCCCAGGAAACTGAGCAACATGTACACACTGCACATGCTGTGCAGCTTGTGCAGGTTCTATGTATCGTGGAGGGCGGAACCACCCGGGCGAGAGCGACCCCGGCGCAGGAATCATGAGGAGAATCACCATGGCCATCACCGACTCGCTGGGCATCGCCGAAGCCCGAAGCCAACTCGGAACGCTCGTCGCACGAGCCGTTCACGGCCACCAGCCCACCACCATCAGCCGATCCACGACGGAGCGCGCCGTCCTGATCTCGGAAGACGACTACAAGGCACTGCTGCGCGCTCGCCATGAGCTGGAGGTCAGCCGAGTATCCGACGCGATCGCCGCCCACGGCCGAGGTGAGCGCGAGATGATGACGTACGACAGCAAGGAGGCCTTCTACGCCGACCTTGGCCTACCCGTTCCCGGTGAGCATTCTTGAAACGATTCCTCCACATCGACCTCCCGGTAGGCAAAATCCTGGGCCGGTTGGCGCCTGGCTTGCGCGTCTCCATCGGAGAAACCCTGCTGGACCTGACCGAGGACCCAGAACCGCTCGGGGCGATGCCCTACGGTGGCATCCCGGACGCGTTCGAGATCCATACCAACGCCTTCCGCGTGGTCTACACGTACGGCCCTGACCACGTCTCGGTCTGGGTGCTGGAGATCGACACCTAGCCTTCGGGCAGGCGGATCTCCACCACCAGGCCGTGCGGGTCTGCGGGGAGCAGGCGTAGTTCGGCGCCGCACGCGTCGGCGAGTTCGGCCGCGATGGCCAGGCCCAGCCCGCTGCCCGGCACGTTGGCGTGCGAGCCGGACCGCCAGAACCGCCCCAGCGCCTCGGCCCGCTCCTCCTCGCCGAGCCCCGGCCCGTCGTCGGCGATCCTGAGCACCCCGGCGGCCAGTTCCACGCTCACCCGTCCACCGGCGGGCACGAACTTCTGCGCGTTGTCGAGCGCGATGTCCGCGATCCGCGCCACCGGCTCCGGCACCACCCCGTCAGCCCCGGACGAGGAGCCCAGGGAAGAGCACAGCGTGAGCCCGCGCGCCGCGTACACCTCCCGCCAGCCGGCCAGCCTCGGCGCCAGCTCGGCCGGCGCGGCGGGAGCGGTCGCGCCCGCCTCCACCCTGGCCAGCGTCAGCAGGTCCTCGACCAGCAGCGCGAGCCGGTCGATCTCGGCCAGCGCCTCCTCGTACTCGGGACCGCCCTCCTCGCGCAGGTGTGGTTCGAGGTTCTCCAGCCGCAGCGACAACACGGTCAGCGGGGTGCGCAGCTCGTGGGAGGCGTCGGCGACGAAGGCGCGCTGGCGTTCGAGGGCGCCGGAGACCGCGTCGGCCATGGTGTTGAACCGCTCCTCCAGCCGCCGCAGCTCGGACGGCCCGGCCCCGTGGTGGACCCGGGCGTCGAGCTGCCCTTCCGCGATGGCCCGCGTGGTGCGGTCGAGTTCGGTGACCGGCCGCAGGATCCAGCGGGCCAGACGCCGGGCGGCCAGCACCGAGTAGCCGAGGGCCACCAACGCCCCGGCCGCGAGCCCGCCCCACACCAGCGCGACGTCCTTCCTGGCCGCGTCGGTGGGCGTCTCCAGCAGCACCACGCCGGACAGTTGCGCGTCGCGGCCGGCGGGTTCGGCCAGCAGCACGGCCTGCGGGCCGAACGGGCTGATCGTGGGCAGGTCCTCGGTGACCCGGCCGGACATCGCCACCTCGACGGCCGCGCCGGTGTCGGACCGCATGCTCCCCGCCTCTGCCAGCACCTCGCGGTCGCGGCCGAGGACGCGGACGGCGGCGCCGTACACCTGGGCGTACCGGCCGATCTCGCCGCGCAGCGCGATCAGGTCGCCGTCGCGGGTGGCCTGGTCGGTGAGTTCGGCGAAGCGGGTGGCGTCGGCGCGGCGGTCGAGCAGCAGCCGGTTGGTGCGGTGGGAGGCGTAGGCGAGCCCCAGCGGGACGGCCAGCGCGGCGATCAGGAAGACGATCAGGGTGGTGAAGGTGACCACGAGCCGGGCGTTCACGGCGGCGAGCCCAGCCGGTAGCCGGTGCCGCGCAGGGTCACGACCAGCCCGGGACGGCCGGTCTTGGCCCGCAGCCCGGCCACGTGCACGTCGAGGGAGCGCGAGGCCGACAGCAGCGGGTCGCCCCAAACCTCGTCGAGGATCTCCTCGCGGCTGCGGACCACACCGGGCTGGCGGGCCAGCAGGGCGAGCACGTCGAACTCGCGCCTGGTCAGCGTGACGGGCTCGTCGGCGACGTACACGCGCCTGCACGCGAGGTCGATGCGGACGTCGCCGACGCACACCACCTGGTCGCGGGCCGGCTGCGGACGGGTGCCCCGGCGCACCACGGCCTCCATGCGGGCCATGAGCTCCGCCGTGCGGAAGGGCTTGACGAGGTAGTCGTCGGCGCCGGAACGCAGGCCGCGCAGCACCTCGCGCTCCTCGACGCGCGCGGTCACGACGATCAGCGGTACGGCGGAGCTGCGCCGCACCCTGCGCAGCACCTCCAGGCCGTCCATGTCGGGCAGCCCCAGATCGAGCAGGACGAAGTCGGCGCCCCCCGCCAGGCGGAGGGCGTCGACGGCCCGCGCGGCCCGCACGACCTGGTGCCCGTGGCGGGTGAGGGCCGTGGTCAGTGCCGCCGCGAGCCGGTCGTCGTCTTCGACCAGGAGCACTCGCACGCACCCCAGGTTAGACGCGCGCCGAGACCTCCTGGGACGGCGTGCCGCCCTGCTCGCCGCGGGTCAGCGCGGCGTCGCGGGTCTCCCTCATGGTGAAGTAGACGACCAGCGAGACGGCTGCGCAACCTGCGACGTACCAGTAGAAGCCCGGCTCCATGCCCGAGTCCTTGAACCACAGCGCCACGTACGGCGCGGTGCCGCCGAACAGCGCGTTGGCGATCGCGTACGGCAGCGCCACGCCGAGCGCCCGGATGTTCGTCGGGAACAGTTCGGCCTTCACGACCGCGTTGATCGAGGTGTAGCCGGTGATGATGAGCAGTCCGGCCAGCGACAGCACCAGCGCGCTCCAGAAGCCGGAGACCGACGACAGCGCGTACATGAGCGGCACCGTGCCGAGCATCGAGCCGAACCCGAAGGTGATGAGCAGCGGACGGCGGCCGATCCGGTCGGACAACGCCCCGGCGGCGGGCTGCACGCACATGAAGATGAACAGCGCGCAGAAGCTGACCAGCGTGGCCGTGGACTTCGGCAGCCCGGCCGTGTTCGACAGGTACGTCGTCAGATAGGTGGTGTAGGTGTAGTACGCGACGGTTCCGCCCATGGTGAGGGCGATGACCAGGAAGAATTCCTTCTTGTGCGTGAACAGCGCCCTGAGTGTTCCGCGCTCGGCCTTGGAGGCGCCCGCCGAGTCCTCCTCGTCGTAGGCCTCGGTCTCCATGAGGTTGCGACGCAGGTAGAACACGACGGCGGCGCCGAGCGCGCCGATGATGAACGGGATCCGCCAGCCCCAGGAGGTGAGCGCCTCCTCGGACATGGTGTTCTGCAGGATGATCTGCAGACCGAGTCCGATGAGCTGGCCGCCGGTCATCGAGACGTACTGGAAGCTGGAGGCGAGGCCGCGCCTGCCCGGTGGGGTGGCCTCGGTCAGGTAGGTGGCGCTGGCGGCGTACTCACCGCCGACGGAGACGCCCTGCAGCAGACGGGCGATGAGCAGCACGACGGCGCCGAAGTAGCCGACCGCCTCGTACGTCGGGGCGATGGCGATGAGCAGGGCGCTGGCCGACATGAGCGTGACCGTCATGGTCAGCGCGGCCTTGCGGCCCTTCCGGTCGGCGTAGCGGCCGAGCAGCCAGCCGCCGATCGGACGCATGAAGAAGCCCACGGCGAAGATGCCGAGGGTGTTGAGCAACTGGGCGGTGGGGTTGCCCTTGGGGAAGAACGAGGCGGCGAAGTACAGCGCGAAGCTGCTGTAGACGAACCAGTCGTACCACTCGACCAGGTTGCCGACAGATCCGCCGATCACGTTCTTCCACGGCATGCGAGCTTTGCTCACTGGGAAACCTCCATGGGGTGTTGTTGCAGGTCAGAGCCTCACCCCAGAAGGTTTGTCCGGACAAGGGAGCGCGCCGTAATCTAACGTGCGCTTAACGTTGGAGTGAGACCTGCCAGGTCTCCCACTCGTCGAGCAGCCGGAAACCCATCGCCTCGTTGATCGCCAGCATGTGCCGGTTCGAGGTGGCGTTCCACGTGATGACCTGCTCCGCGTGGGGTACGCGCTCGCGCAGCGACCACAGGTTGTCCAGCTTGAGCGCGAGGCCGAGGCGGTGCCCCCGGTGCCCGGGGAGCACGACGGTGTCGGCCTGGTAGGCCCAGGTGTCGGCCCCGTCGGCGCGGACACCCAGGCGGGTGAGGCCCGCGACGGCGTCGTCGGACTCGCGTCTGGCCAGCACGCCGAGTGTGTCCCAGCCTCTCCGCGAGACGACCTGCTCTATCTCGCGCACGCGGTCGAGGTCGTAGTGTTCCTCCTCCAGGTCGCCGCCGCGCGGGGCGTCGTTCATGCCGTTCATGAGCAGGACCAGGTCGGGCAGCAGTTCCTCGGGCGCGGGGCTCGCGAAGCGCTCCAGCCGGTAGCCGTCGTGGGCGGGTGCCGCCGCCCGGACGGCGTCCCAGTCGAGGGTGCGCAGGTCGAGGGTGCGGCGGGCCTCGGGCAGCACGATCTCGCAGCCCATGGCCTCGACGAAGGCCCTGCTCCCGCCGGAGGCGGGCGACTCGCCGACGACCAGACTCCGGCCCGCCGCCCGGACGGCCGCGCGGGCGCGGGTGAACAGCGCTCCGCCGATGCCCCGGCGCCGGTGGGCGGGATGGACGAACAACTCGTACACGTACGCCTTGCGGGGGTTGTCGAGGTGGGAGAAGAACAATGCGAAACCGCCCAGCACGGCGTCGCCGTCGAGGGCGGCCCATATCTCGCTCGTGGCCCCGGTGGGGCCGTTGCGCAACTGCCATTCGACGTCGGCGCGGAAGACCGGCGGGCCCGGCCGGTCGGCGACGGCGGCGGTGTAGGCGTCGAGGTAGTCGGGGGGCAGGTCGTCGAGGCGCCGGATGTCCATGGGGACAGGCAACCGGACGCGCCCGCGCCGGCGCCATCGAATTTACTGCTGGTAGCCCTCGACCTCGGTGACCGGGCGGGCCGAGGCGTCGTCGGGGTTCTCGCCGACATCCCGGCGGGCCCGCCGCTGGCGGAGCAGGTCCCAGCACTGGTCGAGCGACGCCTCCAGTTCCCTGACGCGGACGTTCTCCTCCTCGGAGGTGACCTGCCCGGTGCCGAGCCGGTCGCGCAACTCGCGCTCCTCCGAGACCATCGCGCTGATCCTGGCCAGAATCTCGTTGTCCTGCATGATCACGACTCTAGACGCCGGAATATAGGATGTGACATCTGTCGGGTATCGCGCCGGTAAGGAAAGCACCGATCCCCGCCTCGCCTCCGGCGGTGATCTCGGCCCGTGAGATCCCGGCCCGTCCAAGGTGAGACGTCTGGTAGCCTGCAAGGCATGCTGCGCGGGCTGCTTCTTAGCTGCCGCGGCGAGGGCCTCTGAAACTGGCCGGCCCCCTCGTCGCGGAGCGAGCCATGCGCGTCGGCCGTTTCCTTCTCGACCGACGAGGATCTTAACCCGATGACCGCTCAGCAGCCCAGCTCCATGCCGGTTCACCGTTACCAGCCCTTCGCGCCCGTCAGGCTGACCGACCGCACGTGGCCCGACCGGGTGATCACCAAGGCGCCGCGCTGGTGCGCCGTCGATCTGCGTGACGGCAACCAGGCGCTGATCGACCCGATGGACTCCCACCGCAAGCTGAAGATGTTCGACCTGCTGGTGCGGATGGGCTACAAGGAGATCGAGGTCGGCTTCCCCGCCGCGTCGCAGACCGACTTCGACTTCGTCCGTCAGATCATCGACGAGGGGCGCATCCCCGGCGACGTGGTGATCCAGGTGCTGACCCAGGCCCGGCCCGAGCTGATCGAGCGCACCTTCGAGGCCATCAGGGGCGCCAAGCAGGCCATCGTCCACCTGTACAACTCCACCTCCACGCTGCAGCGGCGGGTGGTGTTCGAGAAGGACCGCGACGGCATCACCGCCATCGCCGTCGAGGGCGCCAAACTGGTACGCAAGCTCGCCGAGGCGAGCGACGTGGACGTCCGCTACCAGTACTCTCCCGAGTCCTTCACCGGCACCGAACTGGAGTACGCCGTCGAGGTGTGCGACGCGGTCAACGAGATCTGGCAGCCCACCCCCGAGCGCAAGGTCATCGTCAACCTGCCCGCCACGGTCGAGATGGCCACCCCCAACGTCTACGCCGACCAGATCGAGTGGATGAGCCGCAACCTGCGCGACCGCGACTCGATCATCCTGTCCGTGCACCCGCACAACGACCGGGGCACCGCCGTCGCCGCCGCCGAGCTCGGCTACCTGGCGGGCGCCGACCGCATCGAGGGCTGCCTGTTCGGCAACGGCGAGCGCACCGGCAACGTGTGCCTGGTGACGCTGGGCATGAACCTGTTCACGCAGGGCGTGGACCCCGAGATCGACTTCAGCGACATCGACGAGGTCCGCCGCGTCACCGAGTACTGCAACCAGCTACCCGTGCACCCGCGTCACCCGTGGGGCGGCGAACTGGTCTACACGGCCTTCTCCGGCTCCCACCAGGACGCCATCAAGAAGGGCTTCGAGCACCTGGCCGCCGACGCCGAGGCGGCCGGCGTGCCGGTCGACCGGCAGACGTGGGCGGTGCCGTACCTTCCGGTCGACCCGAAGGACATCGGGCGCTCCTACGAGGCGGTCATCCGGGTCAACAGCCAGTCGGGCAAGGGCGGCGTCGCCTTCATCATGAAGGCCGACCACCAGCTCGACCTGCCGCGCCGCCTGCAGATCGAGTTCTCCAAGGTCGTGCAGGCCCGCACGGACGCCGAGGGCGGCGAGGTCACCCCGGCCGAGATGTACTCGATCTTCGAGGACGAGTACCTCCCGACGCCGGGCAACCGGTGGGGCCGCCTGAGCCTGATGGCCCACCGCCACGACTCGACCGGGCAGGAGCGGGACCGCATCTCCGCCGACGTCCGCGTGGACGGGGAGATCAGGGAGATCTCCGGTTCCGGCAACGGGCCGATCTCGGCGTTCATCGACGCCATCGCGCGCGTCGGGATCTCGGTGCGCGTGCTCGACTACGTGGAGCACGCCATGAGCGCGGGCACCGATGCCAAGGCGGCTTCCTACCTGGAGTGCGAGGTGGACGGCCGGGTGCTGTGGGGGGTCGGCGTCGACGCCGGCACCACGACCGCGTCGCTGAAGGCGGTCATCTCGGCCGTCAACCGCGCGGCCCGCTGATCCCCACGTTCACCGGACGTTCCGGAAAAAGGGCACGGCTCATCTGAGTCGTGCCTTTCTCGTTCACCGGGGATTGATCTACTCTTCTTAGAGAACGCTTCGTTCTCTAAGAAGGTGCCGGATGCCCCTCGCCCTGCCCGGCCTGATGCTGGCCATGCTGCTCGGCGCGCTCGACCAGACCATCATGGCGCCCGCGCTGCCCGCCATCGCGGCCGACCTCGGCGGGTTCGGCCAGCTGCCCGCCATCGTCACCGCCTACCTGGTCGCGGCCACCGTCGTGATGCCCGTGTACGGCGGGCTCGGCGACAGGTACGGCCGCAAGCCGCTCATGCAGGCCGCCATCGTGATCTTCGTGGCCGGTGCGGCGCTGAGCGCGCTGGCCACCTCGATGCCGCAGTTCCTGCTCTTCCGCGTGCTCCAGGGCGTGGGCGGCGGCGGCCTCATGATCGGCGCGCTGATCACCGTCCGCCTGCCGGACGGCGCGAGCCTCCCGTCCGCCGGCGCCGCAATGGGCCGGGCGGCCATGACCGCCTTCGCCGACGCGGTACCGTTCGTGTTCGCCCTGATGGCACCCCTGCTCGGGGTGGCCTTCCTGCTGGCGCTGGCGCTGCCCGTACGTCCACTGCGCACCACCGCACACGTTGAGGAGCCCACATGACACTCGTCGCACCCCTGCGCGACTTCGGTCGCCGTGATCTCGACCGGGCCGGCGGCAAGGGCGCCAACCTCGGCGAACTCCTCCGGCTCGGCCTGCCGGTCCCCGACGGGTTCGTCGTCACCACCGCCGCCTACGGCCTGGTCGCCTCCGCCACGGAGATCGCGGACGTGGAACTGCCCGCCGAGCTGCGGAAGGAGCTTGTGGGAGCGTACGAGCGGCTGGGGGGCGGGCCGGTGGCCGTGCGCTCCAGCGCCACCGCCGAGGACCTGCCCAGCGCCGCCTTCGCCGGGCAGCAGGACACCTTCCTCAACGTCGTCGGCGAGCGGCAGCTGCTCGACGCGGTCCGCCGCTGCTGGGCCTCGCTGTTCACCGCGCGCGCGGTCGCCTACCGGGCCAGGCGCGGCATCGCCGACGACGGGGTCGCCATCGCGGTCGTGGTGCAGAGCATGGTGGAGGCCGAGATCGCGGGCGTGCTGTTCACCGCGAACCCGGTCACCGGCGCCCGCGACGAGTTCGTCGCCGACGCAAGCTCCGGCCTCGGCGAGGCCGTGGTGTCCGGCCTGGTCACCCCCGACCATTACGTCCTCGACCGGGAGGGGCGGCCGCTGCACTACCGGGCGGGCCGCCGTGAGGTCGTCGTCAGGAGCGTCGAGGGCGGCGGCACCCGCGAGGAGCGCCCGGACGGCCCCGGCGGCCCCCGGCTGCCCGCCTGGGCGCTGCGCGAGCTCACCGCCCTCGGCGCCCGCGTCGCCGCCCACTTCGGCCGCCCCATGGACCTCGAATGGGCCTACGCCGCCGGGCGGGTGTCGCTGCTGCAGGCCAGGCCGATGACCGCGCTGCCGCCGCCGCCCCTCACCCGCAGGCTCAACGCGGCCCAGCGCCGCATCGGCGGCGTCCTGCTGGAGTACATGCCGGTCCGCCCCTATCCGATCGACATGTCGAGCTGGCTGCCGTACGGCCCGGCCGGCCTGATGGGCGAGGTCGCCGACCGGATGGTCGGCATCAGGGCCTCCTTCGAGGAGGCCATCGAGGAGCAGGACGGCGTCGCCTACCGGATGGTCCCGCCCACGATCAGACCCACCCGGCGCCTGCTCACGCTGCCGGTGCGGCTCCTGCGCAAGGCCAGGACGTACGATCCCGCCGCCTGGACCCGCGACCCCCGCTTCTCCGACTACCTCACCCGGGTGGAGAGGATGAGGGCCGCCGACCTGGCGAGCCTGCGCTGGCCGGAGCTGAAGGCGGTGCCGCGCCAGGTGCTCGACCTCGTCCGCGTCGTCGCCGACCTGCGCGTCGACTACCTGCCCGGCAGCGCGCTCGCGGTCGTCGAACTGCACGCGGGGCTACGGCTGTACGGCCTGGGCGGCCACGCCTCCGCGCTGGTGGCCGGCGCCAGGACCCGCACGGAGGACACCAACCGCGAGCTGGCCGCGCTCGCCAGGCGACTGGACGAGCCCGGCTTCGAAGCGGCGTTCGCACGCTTCCTCGACGAGTACGGCCACCGCGAGACCATCAGCCCGGTCCTGGTCTCCGCGCCCGGCTGGGGCGACGACCCGGAGACCGTACGGGGGCTGCTCAAGGTGCTGGCCGACGGGGACGAGCGGCCGGAGGAGCCCGATCCGCTGGCGTCGCTGCTGCGCCATCCGAGGTTGCGCCCGCCCCGGCGGCGGGCCCGGATCCGGCGGCTGGTGGCGAAGGCGCGGGCGGGGTTCGCCTTCCGTGAGGACAGCCACTTCTACTTCACGATGCCGCAGCCGCTGCTGCGCCGCGCGCTGCTGGAGATGGGCGGGCGGCTCGGGCTGCGCGAGCGGGAGGACGTCTTCCACCTGCGCCTGGAGGAACTGGAGCGGATCAAGGACCCGGACTCGGAGGCGACCGGGGAACGGCTGCGGTCGATCGTCTCGGCGCGGGCGGCCAAACGCGAGGAACTGGAGGGCGTCAGGATGATCGACCCGCGTGCGGTCTTCCCCGCGCCCGACCCGGGCGACGCGCTGGTGGCGGGCACCCCGGCGAGTCCCGGGCGGGTGAGCGGGCCGGTGCGCGTGATCCTCGGGCCCGCCGACTTCGGCCGGCTGGAGCCCGGCGACGTGCTGGTCTGCCCGTACACGAACCCGGCGTGGACGCCGCTGTTCCAGCGGGCCTGCGCGGTCGTGGTCGACACCGGCGGACCCGGCTCGCACGCCGCCATCGTCGCCAGGGAGTACGGCATCCCGGCGGTCATGGGTACCTGCGGCGGCACCGCCGTCCTCACCGACGGGCAGCGGGTCGTCGTGGACGGGGACCTGGGCCGGGTGAGTGGATCTCCTTAGGATGCCGGTATGGCGATTATGGCGACCGACCACCGCAAGCAGCCGCGCCGCAGGGGCGAGGCACTCAACAACGCCATCTTCCAGGCCGTGCTCGACGAACTCGCCGACGTCGGCTACGCCGGGCTGACGATGGAGGGTGTCGCGGGGCGGGCGGGCACCGGCAAGGCGTCGGTCTACCGGCGCTGGCCCACGCGCATCCACCTGGTGACGGCCGCCGTCTACTCCCGCTTCCCCGCCTGCGGCGACGTGCCGGACACCGGCAACCTGCGCGACGACCTGCTGGAGGCGCTGCGGCGCGTCGCCGCCGCCATGGAGGGGACCCCGGGCCTCGCCCTGCGGGCCGTGCTCAGCGAGGTGCTGACCGACCCCACGAAGGCCGCGCTGCTGCGCCAGGACTTCCCGAGCGCGGCCCGCCGGATGATGATCGAGGTGGCGCGCAGGGCCGTCGAGCGGGGTGAGATCGCCGAGGTGTCCGTCACCCCGCGCCGCATGGCCACGGGGGCGGCGCTGATGCGGCACTACGTCCTGTTCCACCACCAGCCGGTGACCGAGGAGCTGATCGTGCAGATCGTGGACGAGGTGATGGTGCCGCTGCTGTCGGCGCCGGTGCCGTGAGCCTCAGCCGCGCAGCCCCATGAGCGCGGCGTGGTTGCGCATGGTGTGCTCGAAGGCGGCACGCCGCTCCTCGATGACGTTCTCGAACTGGCCGAACACCTCCATCGTCAGCCACCCGAACAACCCGGTCCACGCCGTCACCGCGAGGAAGACCGCCGTGTCCGTCTCGCCGGGCAGGATCTCCCGCAGCGTGCGCGCGTCGCCCGCGACGGCCGCGGGCGGCTCGGGCAGGCCGGGCGGCGGCCGCAGCGCCCCTGCGGCGGTGGCGTCGGCGACGATCCGGCCGAAGACCGTCACCGCGCGGCCCGCCGCCCCGAGCGTCTCCTGGGGCGCCTGGTAGCCGGGCACCGGAGAGCCGTAGATCAGCGCGTACTCGTGCGGGTGCGCCAGCGCCCAGTCCCGGACGGCGTGGCACAGGCCGAGCCAGCGCCCGAGACGGTCGGCCGGGTCGTGGCCGTCGTCCGCGCGCTCGGCGACCTCGCCCACGGCGTTGTAGCCGTCGATGATGAGCGCGGTCAGCAGATCGTCGCGGCTCGGGAAGTACCGGTACATGGCAGAGGAGACCATGCCCATCTCGCGGGCGACGGCCCGCAGCGACAACCCGCCCGCGCCGTCGGTGGCCAGCTGCCGCCGGGCCAGGTCGGTGATCTCCTTGGTGAGTTCGGCTCTGACGCGTTCGCGCGCGCTCCTTCCAACGCTCATGCGGGCACGCTACCAGAGCGCTGACTGTAAACGAGAGCACCGCTCTGCCCGGGCTAGTCTGGCCCGATGAAGACCGCCCTGATCGGTCTGGGGGACATCGCGGAGAAGGCCTACCTTCCCGTGCTCGCCGCCCAGCCCGGCCTCGACCTGCACCTGTGCACCCGCGACCCCGACCGGCTGCGCAGCCTCGGCGAGGCCCACCGCGTCGCCAAGCGGTTCACCTCGGTGGAGGCGGTGATCGCGGCGGGCGTCGAGGCGGCCTTCGTGCACGCGGCCACGGCCGCGCACCCCGAGATCGTGACGGCGCTCCTGGAAGCCGGGGTGCACGTCTACGTGGACAAGCCGATCGCCGACAACCTGGCCGACGCCGAACGCCTGGCCGCGCTCGCCCGGACGGCGGGCCGCTCGCTCATGACCGGCTTCAACCGCAGGTACGCCCCCGGCTACGCGGCCCTCACCGAACTGCCGCGCGACCTGGTGCTCATGGAGAAGAACCGCGCCGACCACCCCGACCTGCCCCGGCCGGTGGTCTTCGACGACTTCATCCACGTCGTCGACACGCTGCGCTTCCTCGTCCCCGGCGAGGTGACCGGTACCCGCGTGCGCACCCGTGTCCGCGACGGCCTGGTCGAGCACCTCGTGCTGGAACTGTCCGGCGACGGCTTCACCGCCCTCGGCGTGATGAACCGGGTCAGCGGGGCCTCGGAGGAGAGCTGCGAGGTCATGGGCGCGGGCGTCAAACGGCGGGTGGTCAACCTGGGCGACGTGCTCGACTATCGGGGCGGCGAGGTACTGCACCGCAGGCCGGACTGGGTTCCGGTGTCCCGCCAGCGGGGCATCGAGCAGGTGTGCCTGGCCTTCCTCGACGCGGTCGCCGCCGGTCGGGTGCTCGACGCCGCCGACGCCCTGCTCACCCACCGGATCTGCGAGGACATCGTCGCCGACGCCCTCAGCGCGGCTCCTCCCGCATGACCGTCTCGGCCCGGACGAGCATACGCCGGAAGGCCCGCGAGTCCAGCGGCGCCAGCACGGTGAAACCGTCCGGGTCCGACAGCGGGCTCGACGAGGAGACCACGGCGGCCACCCCGCCACCGCGGACGGCGGGCCCGCCGCTGCCGCCACCGGCGGCGTGGCAGTTGTGCGTCACCAGCACCCCCCGGTAGGGGGCGGTCCGCGCGAGGCAGTGGTAGAGGCGGGTGCCGGGGTAGTCGCGACCGGCCGGATACCCGAGCAGGTCCAGGCTCCGCGCGCCGCTCCTCCCGGTCAGCGGTCGCAGGCCGCCGCCCGCCACCTCGCCGAGCGTGCGTCCCTTGCGCGCCACCCCGACCAGGGCCACGTCGTACGGCAGCCGCGACGGCGCCCCCGGCCGCTCCCGCCATCGGGCGGGCACCCAGGCGTGGACGGCGCTCCAGGCGCCGAGCGGTGAGCCCGCGCCCTGGAAGCCCGGCGTGAACTCCAGCCGCTCCAGCAGCCGCCCCCGGTGGTAGAGGCAGTGGGCGGCGGTCAGCACCAGGCTGCGGCTGCGTGAGCGGACCACCGAACCGCCGCACACGATCTCCCGGCCGTCGATCGGGTCGCGCCCGACCAGCACGCCGACCTCCGGCCTGGTGGTGACGGCGGGGGCGTAGCCGAGCCGGTCGCCGCCCGGCGTCAGCACCCTCGGCACGGGCACCGACCGCTGGGGCGGTCCGGCGAGGGGAGGCGGGAACGGGAGCAGGGCGAGCGAGACCATCAGCCGGAGCACGCGTCCACTGTAGGGCGACGATGATCAGCGCCCTGGGCTGCGACACTCTTCTTTACCCCGTCGTGGGGCCGGATAATCAGACCCAGTAGTTGTCGTGCCGCAGGAAGAACTCCGCCTTCTCCTCCTCGCTCATCTCGCCCAGGTGGGCGACGCCCTCGAAGTACCCCTCTCGCGGCGCTCCGGGGGAGAAGTGGATCAGCATCTCGGCGGGCGCCCCCGACTCGTTGCGGAAGCCGTGGACCCCGCCCGGCGGGACGTGGATCCAGTCGCCGGGCGCGGTGTCGATCCAGTCGTCGCCATCGTAGATCCGGATGCTTCCGGAAAGGATGTAGAACGACTCCGACAGCGACCGGTGGAAGTGCGGCCCGGGACCGCTGGGCACCGGACCCATGACCCAGTGGTACAACCCGAACAGCCCGCCCGTGGAGGCGCCCGTGGACAAGTAGTGGACACGGGTCCCGTTGGCGTGGACGAGGTCGGGGGCGGTGCCGGCGGGCCGGTAGGTGGCGCTGGCCTCGCCGTTGTCGCCGAAGTAGAGCGGGTCTGGGTACGTCATGGGGCCGAGCCTAACCCCGGCGCTTCTTGTCCACCTGCGCCCACCCGATCAGCGCGAGTCCGGCGAGTCCGATGCCGAGGTAGGCCGCGGTCGGCAGTTCGACCATGCGGTGCAGCAACCCCCAGTCGCGGTCGAAGAACGCGCGGGCGACGAAGGCGCCGAACCCCTGCACGATGACGATGAATCCCAGAATCTCTCGCATGCCCTCCACGATCCTGCAGCGGCACCGGCCGCCGCATCCGTCGATGGGCGGCCGGGCGCCGACCAAAGTCGATGCCGTCGCGGCGGACGGTGGCGCGGCCGGTGAGCGTGGCCCTGGAAGGGCGGCCACCCGGTGCGGCGGGTGGCCGTCAGGAGGGCCGGCCGTCAGGGGTAGAGACCGCGCGCCCGGTGCGCCTCCGCGACGCGTCCGACGCCGATCGCGTGGGCCGCCTGCCGCAGCGTGCGGCCTCGGTCCGACGCCAGCGCCGCCACCTCCCCGTACGCCTCCCGCATCATCGCGGTCAGTTTCCGCTCGACCTCCGCCGCGCTCCACGGCAGGGCCTGCATGTTCTGCACCCACTCCAGGTACGACACGATCACCCCGCCCGCGTTGGCCAGGATGTCCGGCACGACCGTCGTGCCGGTCGCCGCCAGGATCTCGTCCGCCTGCGGTGTCGTGGGCCCGTTGGCGCCCTCGACGATCAGCCGGGCGCGCACCCGGGGCGCGTTGTCCTCGGTGATCGCCCCTTCGAGCGCGGCCGGTACCAGCACGTCCACGTCGAGTTCGAGCAGGTCGGCCGGATCCATGGCGTCGGCGTGCGGATAACCGGACACGCCGCCCGCCTCGGCCGTCCACGCCCGCAGCCCGGCCACGTCGAGCCCGGCGGCCCGGTGGACGGCGCCGCCCGCGTCGGAGACGGCCACGATCACGCAGCCCGCCTCCGCGAGGTAGCGCGCCGCCTGGGCGCCCACCTTGCCGAAGCCCTGCACCGCCACGCGCACCCCCTCGGGCGAGCGGCCGAGCGCGGTGAGCGTCGCGATCAGCACCCCGCGCGCGGTCGCCCCCGTACGGCCCAGCGACCCGCCGAGCGTCATCGGCTTGCCGGTCACCACGCCGGGCACCGAGTACCCGGCGTTGACGCTGTAGGTGTCCATGATCCAGGCCATGGTCTGCTCGTCGGTGCCGACGTCGGGGGCCGGGATGTCCTTCTCCGGGCCGATGATCGGCAGGATCTCGTTGACGTAGCGGCGGGTCAGCCGCTCCAGTTCGCGGGTGGTCAGCGCGGCGGGGTCGACGGCCACGCCGCCCTTGGCGCCGCCGTACGGGATGCCGACCAGCGCGCACTTCCAGGTCATCCACATCGCGAGGGCGGTGACCTCGTCGAGGTCGGTGCCGGGGTGGAAGCGGATGCCGCCCTTGGCGGGCCCGCGTGAGACGTTGTGCTGGACACGGAAGCCCTGGACCACCTCCATCCGGCCGTCCTCACGGCGGACGGGGACGGAGACGGTCAGCGAGCGGCGCGGCGTGGCGAGTATCGTGCGCAGCCCGTCGTCGAGCCCGAGGTGCTCGGCGGCCTGGCCGAGTTGGTGAAGGGCGGAGTCGAGGGCCTGACGGCCCGGGGTGATCAGGGCCGGCGTCCTTGACGGCACCATGACGGTCATGGAAGAGAGTCCTCCCGGTATGGACGCCCATTAACGGCAGCGGCGCCATTGCCATGCCTTGGGCGTACTTGTCGTGATCAGCCTAATTCGTGGTGATTTGTGAGAGCAGGGATCATGTCCGATTCGCTGCCGAACCGTTGCTTCCGCACCGCGTCTGGCAGGCTGGAGACGATCCTCGTCGAAACTGTCATACCAGGGGGTTGGATGCCCGCGTTGGTGATCGGTCCGATGTTGCGTTACGTCGATGTGACCAGTGCTTCCATCTGGGTCGAAACCGACCGTCCCGCCACGGTCACCGTCCACACGCCGGACGGCGACCACTCCTCGACCACCTTCACCGTCCACGGCCACCACTACGCCGTCGTCGACCTCGTCGGCCTGACCGGCGACGTCCCCGGCTACCGCGTCAGCCTCGACGACACACCCGTGTGGCCGCTCGACGGGGCGCCGCCCAGCCGGATCCGGCTGATCCCCGAGGACGGCCCCCGGCGGCTGGCGTTCGGCTCCTGCCGCACCAGCGTCCCCAACGACCCGCAGACCGTCCGCACCCACGGCCCCGACGTGCTGCGCGCCTACGCCCGCCATCTGGAGACGGCCGCCGACGGCGACTGGCCCGACCTGCTGCTCCTGCTCGGCGACCAGGTCTACGCCGACAACCCCTCGCAGGAGATGCTCGACTTCGTCCGGGCCCGCCGCACCGGCGAGCCGCAGGGCGAGATCGCCGACTTCGAGGAGTACGCCGAGCTCTACCGCCAGGCGTGGACCGAGCCGCCGATCCGCTGGCTGCTGTCCACCGTCCCGAGCGCCATGATCTTCGACGACCACGACGTGCGCGACGACTGGAACACCTCCCAACCTTGGCGCGAGGCGATGGACCGGGTGCCGTGGTGGCGCCACCGGCTGATCTCGGGACTCGGCGCGTACTGGGTCTATCAGCACCTCGGCAACCTCTCGCCCGACGAGCGCGCCAAGGACCCCCTCCTGCTCGACCTCATGCGCGGCGCGGGTTCCGAGCGCCTCGACGCCTTCGCCGACCTCGCCGACACCGACCCGGCCAGCAACCGCTGGAGCTACGCCCGCGACCTCGGCCGCACCCGCCTGATCATGATCGACACCCGCTGCGCCAGGCAGCTCGCCCCGGGCGAGCGCCGCATGCTCGACCCGGGGGAGTGGGCGTGGCTGGAGGAGCAGGTGGCCCGCCCGGCCGACCGGCTGGTGCTCGGCTCCTCGATCCCGTTCCTGCTGCCCGAGGGCGTCCACCTGGTGCAGAACTGGAACGAGGCGCTGTGCGACGGCGCCTGGGGCCGCCCGGTGGCCCGCCTGTCCGAGTCGTTCCGGCAGGCGTTCGACCTGGAGCACTGGGCCGCCTTCCGGCACTCGTTCGACGCGCTCGCCACCCTGCTGGCCGGCCGGGGCGTCCCGGTGGTGATCCTCTCCGGCGACGTCCACTTCTCCTACCTCGCGCGCTCCCGCAACATCTTCCAGGTCGTCTGCTCGCCCATCCGCAACCCGCTCAGCCGGGTGCTGCGCCTGGCCAACGTCCTCACCCAGTTCGGCGTCGCCACCCTCGTCGGGGCCGTCCTCGCCCGGCTGGCCCGCATCCCGCGCCCGCCGATCCGCTGGCGGGTGACCAAGGGCCCCTGGTTCCAGAACGCCCTCGCCACGCTCACCCTCCCCGACCAGGTGACCTGGCACGAGGCGGACGGCGACACCGTGCGGCCGATCGACGGCGCCCGCCTGCGGTGACGGCCGGTATCGTCGGGTGCTTGTGACCCAGGATCAGTACACGCTCGCCACCCCCTTCTACGACCTCTGGCACCTCGACGGGCACATCCCCGAGGTGCGCGCCCTGCTGCCGGGCATGCTCGCGGACGTCGAGGGCCCGGTCCTGGAGATCGGCGCCGGGACCGGCCTGGTCACCGAGACCATCGCCGCCGCCACCGACGGCGAGGTCTTCGCCGTCGAACCCGCCCTCGGCATGCGCGCGATCCTGCTCTCGCGCCTGGCCGAGCGCCCGGACCTGCGCGCCCGCGTCACCGTCCTGCCCTGGGACGTGCTCGACACCGACCTCGACGAGCCCGTCTCCGCCGTGGTGATGATCTCCGTCCTGTACGGTCTCCCGCCCGCCGACCGCGCCCGGGTGTGGCCCGTCCTGGCCCGCCAGCTCCGCCCCGGCGGCCACCTGATCTTCAACTGGCGCCCGCGCCCGGTCGCCGAACCCGGCGAACCCGAACCCATGGGCTCCTACCGGGTCGGCCGCCACACCTACGAGGTCTGGGGCCAGGTGCTGGCCGCCACACCCATGAAGACCACCTCGCGGCTGTTCTACCGGATCGTCCACCGAGGCGTCGTGATCAGCGAGGACGTCGTCGACAGCGAGTCCTACCGCCCCGAGTTCGCCGAGCTCGCCGCCGAACTCGGCGCGGCCGGCTTCACCGCGCGAGAGGCCCCGCAGGGCATGACGCGCTGGCGGCTCGGCACCTGACCGGAATCGGATGGAACCGTCCTCTCCCCAGCGGTCAACAACAGGGTGACCGCTTGAGAGAGGACCGCGACGTGGTGGTTGTTCAGGAACATCTGGATGACTCTGCGCTGGTCGGGCAGTCGCTGAGCGAGCCGGAGAGGTTCGCCGCGCTGTTCGACCGGCATGCCGAGGAGATCCACCGCTATGCCGCCCGGCGGCTCGGCCCCGAACTCGCCGAGGACGTGGCGGGGGAGGTGTTTCTCGTCGCCTTCCGGGTCCGCCACCGCTACGACCTCGGTCGGCCCGACGCCCGGCCCTGGCTGTACGGCATCGCCACCAAGGTCATCGCCCAGCACCGCAGGGCCGAGCGCAGGCGCAACGCCGCCATGGCCAAGGTCACGGTGGAGCGCCCGGCGGGCTTCGAGGAACGCAGTGCCGACCGGGTCAGCGCCGAGTCGCTGCAGCCCCGGCTGGCGCGGGCGCTGACCCGGCTGAAGCCGGCCGAACGCGACCTGCTGCTGCTCCTGGCCTGGGCCGACCTGACCTACGAGGAGGCCGCGCACGCGCTCGGCGTACCCGTGGGCACGGTCAGGTCCCGGCTGCACCGGCTGCGGGTCAAGGTGCGCAGAGCGCTCGGCGGTATCGATCCCTTCACTGCAGAGGAGTCCGACCGTGGATGACGAGATCAGGGTGTTCGCCGAGGGCAGGCCGCAGGCCGGGACGTACGGGGAGGAGGCGCGGGAACGGGCGCGCGAACGGTTGCTGGGCGAGGCGGTGCGGGGGCGGCGCGGGTTCCGGCTGCCCAGGCTGAGCCTCCAGGTCGCGGCGGCGTTCGGGGTCACGGTGGCGCTGGTCGGCGGCGTGGCCGTGGCACTGACGGGCGGCGAGGAGGGCGCCGGCCGCACCGCGTCGGCGTCGATGGAGGAGCCGACGCCCGGACCCGGGCAGTTCGTCCGCAAGGAAACGATGCGGATGTTCGCCTTCGGCACGGCGGACGGCCGTCGTGGCCTGGAGAGAAACAAGGAGACGAAGTGGCTGCCCGCCGACCCGTACGGCTCGGTGCTGACCCTGGCCGAGGACCGGCGGATCCTGCCGTGGCCGGGCGAGTCGAAGCCGCCGGAGATGGCAGCGTGGGAGAAGGAGACGAAGCGTTGGTCCGCCGGCTGCGGGTACCCGGGCTTCCCTGCGATTCCGTCGTCGGATCCCGAGGCCCTGCGCGGAGTGCTCTACCAGGACGCCGGCGCCGATCGCGACGGGAACGCGTGGAACAGGGCCGAGTGGCTGCTGAGAGGGTACCTCCCCGAGTCCGGGCAGCGGGCGCTCTTCCACGCGATGCGGGCGATTCCCGGTGTCGCTGAGGCGCAGGGCGTCGCCGACGCGCAAGGACGCACCGGGGTGGGACTCGGCAAGGTCGTCGACGGCACCCTCCTCCAGTACATCTTCGACCCGCAGACCCAGCGCTACCTCGGCCTCAGGGGGACGGCGGCGGATCCGGAGGGGTCGCGGGCGCCGAAGGACGCCGTCCTGCTCCTGACCGCCGAACTCGGTGTCACGGTGGTGGACACGCTGCCCACGCCCGACTCGCCCGACGGGTTCCCCACGATGGACTGCGGGGGGCCGAAGGACGCGACGGGGGATCCGGACGCTTCGCCCTCCGAGCAGGCCCGCCCGGACGCCGAGCAGGACCCCCGGCCGTCGGCGCCCGCCGACGCGCCCGCGCAGGACCCTCGGCCCACCGCATCCGTCACGCAGCCCGACCCCGACCCCGCACAGCCCGACCCCGACCCCTCGCGGCGCGATCCCGCACAGTCCGACCCCGCACAGTCCGACTCTGCACCCTCGCGGCCCGATTCCGCACAGCCCGACCCCGAGCCGACGGCTGGCGCCGACCGCCCGGTCGAGGCGCCCGAGGTCTCTGCCGTCCCCGACGCGCGCGCCGGGCGTTCGGCGGGTGAGCCGGAGGTGGCGGAGCCCCGCGAGTAGGCCGGGTCAGATCACCTCGAAGTCCGCCATCATCGCCATGTCCTCGTGTTCCAGGTTGTGGCAGTGCATGACGTACTTGCCCCGGTAGCCGGTGAAGCGGGTGACGATCTCCACGGTCTGCGCGTCGCGCAGTTCCACGGTGTCCTTCCACATCGGCGGCCCGGCAGGGCGCTCGCCGTCGATCGACACCACCTGGAAGTGTGCCAGATGCAGATGGACCGGGTGGGCGACGTCGCTGGTGAAGCGCCACACCTCGACGTCGCCCAGCTTGGGCCGGGCGACGAACCGTCCAGGTTTGTACGCCTCACCGTTGATCACCCAGCCGTCGCCGTGGTGCGTCGAGCCGCTGCTGAACTGGAAGTCCCTGGTGGCCTTTGCGGCGGCCGGGTCGAGCACCTCCACGCGCGACAGCGTTGCGGGCACCGCGGAGTCGTCCTTGGCGGCGCGGTCCACCACGAAGCGCATCACCTGGGCCTGCGGCCCCTCGCCGAGCAGGTTGCGCAGCTCGACCTGCCCGCCCACCGGGTAGGCGGAGAAGTCCACGACCACGTCGGCGCGCTCGCCGGGGGCCAGCCGTACCTTCTCCAGCCGGACCGGGGCGGCCAGCAGCCCGCCGTCGGAGCCGATCTGCGTGATCGGCCTGCCGGGCGCCAGCGCCAGCTCGTACGTGCGCGCGTTGGAGCCGTTGAGCAGCCGGAACCGGTATCGGGCCCGCTCGACCCGCAGCTGCGGCCAGGGCGCCCCGTTGACCAGGATGACGTCGCCGAGCACCCCGCCCATGAACTCCCCGGCGGCGCCGGGGCCGTTCGGGCGGCCCGGGTAGGGCATCGAGCCGTCGGCGGAGAAGGCGCGGTCGCAGATCAGCAGCGGCACGTCCCGCTCACCTGACGGCAGCGGCAGCGCCTCCTCCTCGGCGTCGCGGACCAGGAAGAACCCCGCCAGCCCCTGCCAGACCTGCGGCCCGGTGTAGTCCATGCGATGGTCGTGGTACCACAGCGTGGCCGCGCGCTGGGACAGGGGGAAGTCGTAGTCGCGTTTCGCGCGGGGCTGGATCAGGTCGGTCGGGTAGCCGTCGTGCTCGGGCGGGGTGTGCCCGCCGTGCAGGTGCATGACCGTGGGGACGTCGAGCCCGTTGTCCAGCCGGACGACCGTGCGCCGCCCGCTGCGGGCCTGGATCGTCGGGCCGGGGAAGGTGCCGCCGTACCCGAGGATGCGGGTGCGCAGTCCGGGCAGGATCTCCACGTCGGCCGTCCGCGCCACCAGGTCGTAGTAGTCGGCGCCGCTGTCCGTGCGCGTCGGGCGCGCGACCGAGGGCAGCGGCAGGTCCGTCGTGAACGGCATCGGCAGCGGCGCGGCGCTGGTCAGCAGCTTGGGCAGTGGAGTGCCTGGCAGGAGGCCGCACCCGGACGCGGTGGCGGCCACCGCGCCCAGACCGGCCAACCGGAAGAGCCGCCTCCTGCTCAGGTTCACTCTCACGCGGGCGACACTCTGCGGCTGGGCCACGCCCGGGACAGCTGCAGCATGGCGAAGCCGAACATGAGCACGCCGAGCGGCACGTGCAGGCCGCGCATCTTCAATATGCCGATCACCGTCTGGACGACGGCGAGCACCAGCAAGGCCAGCGCCGGGGCCCAGGCGCGGAACGAGCGCCCGGACATGACGGAGGCGACGAGGTTGAGCAGGATCGTCGCGAGGGTGACGTAGGCGAAGATCACGTGGGCGGGACGCCCGCCGGACGAGCTGAGCAGCATTCCCGCGGTGACGCCCTGCGAGAGGACGGCGGCCGCCTGCAGCGCAGTGGTCACCCGGAGGAAGCCCTGGAATCGGGATGGGTCACTCATGCCCCCGATGCTCTCGCCCCGGTCTGGGCCGACGCGTCCTCCAAGGGACTACAGCCGGGTGTACGACGCCGGGCGTAGCGCGGTCGCCCGCTACTACGCCCGGCGTAGTCGTCACTCAGCGGAAGGACTCGATGGCCTCGGCCAGCCGGTCGAGTGCCCACATCAGGTCCTCTTCCGAGATCACGATCGGCGGTGCCAGCCGTACGGTCGAGCCGTGGGTGTCCTTGGCCAGCACGCCCAGCGCGAGCAGCGCCTTCGACACCTCGCGGCCGCTCGCCAGCGACGGGTCGATGTCCACCCCGGCCCACAGCCCCCGCCCCCGTACGGTCACCACACCGTGGCCCACGAGCTCGTTCAGCCGCGCGTGCATGAGGTCGCCGAGGCGGGTGGCGCGGGCCTGGAACTCGCCGGTGTTGAGGAGGTCGATGACCGCGTTGCCGACGGCGCAGGCCAGCGGGTTGCCGCCGAAGGTGGAGCCGTGCTGGCCGGGCTGGATGACGCCGAGCACGTCCTGGTTCGCGGCGATGGCCGAGACCGGGACGACGCCGCCGCCGAGGGCCTTGCCCATGATGTAGACGTCGGGCACGACGTTCTCATGGTCGCAGGCGAAGGTCTTGCCGGTGCGGCCGAGGCCCGACTGGATCTCGTCGGCGATCATCAGCACGTTCTCCGCCGTGCAGATCTCGCGCACCTGGCGCAGGTAGCCGTCCGGCGGCACCAGCACGCCCGCCTCGCCCTGGATGGGCTCGACGAGCACGGCGACGGTGTCGGCGTCGATGGCCTCGCGGATCGCCTCGGCCGAGCCGTACTTCACGATCTTGAAGCCGGGGGTGTACGGGCCGAAGTCGTCGTGCGCGTCCGGGTCGGTGGAGAAGCTGATGATCGTGGTGGTGCGGCCGTGGAAGTTGTCCTCCATCACGATGATGTTGGCCCGGTCGGGGGCGACGCCCTTGACCTGGTAGCCCCACTTGCGGGCGACCTTGATCGCGGTCTCGACGGCCTCGGCGCCGGTGTTCATCGGCAGGATCATGTCCTTGCCGGTCAGGTCGCCGAGTCCGGCGCAGAACTGCGCGAACTGGTCGTGGTAGAAGGCGCGGCTGGTGAGCGTGAGGTTCTGGAGCTGCTTCTGCGCGGCCTCGATGATCTTCTCGTTGCCGTGCCCGAAGTTCAGGCTGGAGTAGCCGGACAGGAAGTCCAGGTAGCGGTTGCCCTCGACGTCGGTGACCCAGGCCCCGTGCGCTTCGTGGATCACCACGGGCAGCGGGTGGTAGTTGTGGGCGCTGCGCCGCTCGCTGATGTCGATCAGCTCTTGTGTCCTGGTCATTTTCTCCCCCTATATGGTTTCATGCCCGAATTTCGAGCGTGCAGCACTTGGGACCACCGCCGGCCTTGCGCAGCTCGGACAGGTCGACCGGGATCACCGTGTAGCCCCGGCGCTTGAGTTCGAGCGACAGTTCGGCCGCCTCGGCGTTGATCACGACGTGCTCGCCGTCGCTGACCGCGTTGAGGCCGAGGACCTCGGCGTCCGCGGCGCTCGCGAGCACGGCGTCGGGGAACAGCCGCCGCAGCACCTCCTGGCTGCCTGCGGAGAAGGCATCCGGATAGTAGGCGACATTTCGCCCGTCGAGTGAGAATAGCGCCGTGTCGAGGTGGTAGAAACGGGGATCTACCAGCGACAACGAGATCACCGGCCGCCCCAGGAACTCCTGCGCCTCCTGGTGCGCCCTGGGGTCGGTGCGGAAGCCGGTGCCCGCGAGGACGACCTCGTCCAGAGTGAGGAAGTCGCCCTCGCCCTCGTTGACGTACTCGGCGGCCTTCACGGGGAAGCCCCGGTCGCTGAACCACCGCAGGTAGGCCGGGCCCTCGGGGCCGCGCTCGGGGAAGGCGAAGCGCGCGCCGAACACCCGGCCGCCCACGACCAGTGCCCCGTTGGCGGCGAACACCATGTCGGGCAGCCCCTCGACCGGGTCGATCAGGCTGACCTCGTGCCCGAGGCCCTCGTAGGCGGCCTTCAGGGCCTCCCACTGCCGGATCGCCACCTCCCGGTCGGCGCCGGCCTCCGGGTCCATCCACGGGTTGATGGCGTACTCGACCGTGAAGTGCTCAGGGCGGCACATCAGGAAGTGCTTGGGCATGCGGATCTCCGTCGGCCGTAGTGAGGGCGTCGCCCAATGGGGGACGGAGACAGCCTAAGAATGTATGTTTATGCAGGCCAAGCCACCGATATTGCGTCTTCGCGCGGTTCTGTTGCGTGTCTTCGCGAGAGCCCGGCGATCCGTTGCGTCAGTCCGGAGTGGCCGCGCCCGGCGGGGTGTCGACCAGCCGCGACAGCACGATCGAACTCTTCGTACGCACCACGAACGGCATCGCCGCGATGTGCTCGATGACCCGCTCGACATGCCGCACGTCCGTCGCCCTGATGTGCAGCAGCGCGTCGGCCTCCCCGGTGATCGTGGCCGCCGACACCACCTCCGGATAGCGCGAGACCGCCAGCGCGATGTCGGACGGCTTGGTCTTGCCCTGGCAGAACAACTCGACGTACGCCTCGGTCGTCCACCCGAGCGCCTGCGGCGCCACCCGGGCGGTGAACCCGGTGATCGTGCCGGTGTCGCGCAACCGGTCCACCCGCCGTTTCACCGCCGAGGCCGACAGGCCCACCTGCTGCCCGATCTCCGCGTACGTCGCCCGCGCGTCCTCCACGAGCGCACCGATGATCTCGCGGTCCAGCCGATCCAGTTCCACGCGACCTGTATACAGCCTCGCGGGCGTCCGTCCCGCACAATGGGGATGTGAGCGAACTGCCGGTGATCGACCTTACGTCCCTGCGCGCGGGCGGCACGGACGCGGCGGCCGAGATCGGCGCCGCCTGCCGCGACAGCGGCTTCTTCTACGTCACCGGGCACGGCGTGCCCGACGCACTGACCACCCGCCTCGACGCGGCGGCCAGGGAGTTCTTCGCGCTGCCGCAGGAGGCGAAGAACGAGATCGCCATGGAGTACGGCGGCCGGGCCTGGCGCGGCTACTTCCCCGTCGGCGGCGAACTCACCTCCGGCCGCCCCGACCTCAAGGAGGGCGTCTACTTCGGCGAGGAGCGGCCACCCGGCGACCTGCCGCTGCACGGGCCCAACCTGTTCCCCGCCCAGGTGCCCGAACTGCGCGAGAGCGTCCTCGCCTACCTGGCGGCCATGAGCGGGCTCGCGCAGACCGTCATGGGCGGCGTCGCGCTCAGCCTCGGCCTGCCCCGCGACTACTTCGCCGCCGGATACACCGCGCGGCCCACGATCCTGTTCCGGATCTTCCACTACCCGCCCGCCCCGCCCGGCGACGACGGCTGGGGCGTCGGCGAGCACACCGACTACGGGCTGCTCACCCTGCTGCTCCAGGATTCCAACGGCGGACTGCAGGTGCACACGCCGCGCGGCTGGGTGGACGCGCCGCCGATACCCGGCACCTTCGTGTGCAACATCGGCGACATGCTCGACAAGCTCACCGGCGGCCACTACCGCTCGACGCCGCACCGGGTGCGCAACCTGAGCGGCAACGAACGGCTCAGCTTCCCGTTCTTCTTCGACCCCGGCTGGGACAGCGAGGTGCCGCCGCTGCCGTACACCGAAGGGGGCCGCGCCCGCTGGGACGGCCAGGACCTGCGCGCCTTCACCGGCACCTACGGCGACTACCTGCTGGGCAAGGTCGCCAAGGTCTTCCCCCGCCTGCGCGACGACGTGCTCGGCGCATAGCGAAGGCCGGGCACCTGCCCCGGTGCCCGGCCTTGCGAATGGCTCTCAGCCCTTGTCGGCCTCGCCGGTCGCGGCCTCCTGGACCTCCTCGGGGGAGGCCTCCAGGTCCTGTTCGGCGTCGGCGCCCGCCTGGGCGGAGGCCTTGTCGAGGCGCACCCACGACGTGACGCTCTCGACCGCGAACAGCACCAGCAGGTACGCCGTCAGCACGCCCAGCACCCACGGGAAGATCCCGAGCGCGGCGCCCGCGCCGAGCACCAGCAGCCGCAGCTCCCAGCCGAGCCCCGCGTAGAAGACCCACGCGGGCGGCCAGATGCTCTGCCGGGTGCGGTAGACGGTGTCGTAGGTGTGGTAGCCGACCACGTACAGCAGCACGAACAGCAGCCACTTGGGCGCGTCGGCGGCCAGGCCGACGAGGATGAGCGTGATGAACTCGGCCGCGCGCAGCAGCGGCGGCGTGAGCCAGTCGAGGCGGCCGAGGTGGTCGCGCGGCGCCGTGGGCAGCACGAGCACCACCACGATCAGCGGCGCCACGAACAGCATCGGGCCGGGCTCGATCAGCCCGGCGACGCCGAGCACGATGACCGCGACCAGCGCGGCCAGCGTCGCCGGCACGGGGGGCAGCCCCTTGCCGAGGCGGCCGGACAGGGCGTGGACCAGGGGACCGTCGTCGCGGTAGGCGAGCAGGCGGGCGGTCTGGATCCGGCGGCGCTCCTCGTCCGGGTCCGGGGCGGGGGTTGCGGGGGCCTGCGGTTGGGTGATCATGCGAGCGACCTCATGAGGCGTCCGGTGAGGGTGTAGGCGGCTGCGACGGAACCCCAGATCACCAGCGTGAGGAAGGTGACACGGGCGTCGAAGAGGGCGGCGGTGATCGCGATGGCCGCGAAACGCTCGCCGATGGGGAAGACGATCATTTTACGCGCCCAATGGACCGCGCGGAACCGACCGGCCCTGGTCCACATCTTCAGCAGGCCCCTGATGCCCTGGCTGCGCTCGGCCCGGCGCTGCTCCAGGTCCCTGCGCAGCGAGCGGTCGTCCGGCGCGTCCAGCGCCAGCGTGGGCAGCTGCCGCGCGGGCTTGCGGCGGTTGGCGATGCCGAAGGAGAAGTCGAGCAGGTGGCGTGTCGACTGCAGGGCGAGCGCGGCCAGCGCGAGCACCCAGATGTCGTCGGAGTTGCCCGACACGACCCAGCCGACCGCGAGGCCGGCGAAGACGACATACTCCTTGAACCGGTCGAACGTCGCGTCGAGCCACGCCCCGAGCACGCCGAACTTGCGCGCGTAGCGGGCGACCTGGCCGTCGACGCAGTCGAAGACGAAGGCGAAGTAGATGAGCACGCCACCGGCCACCATCCACGGCCGCTCGCCGGTGGCGAAGCAGGCCGCGGCGGCCACGCCCAGGGCGATGGAGATCAGCGTCACCTGGTTGGGCGTCAGCCCCCGCCTGGCCGCCCAGCGGGCGATGAAGCGGGAGTAGGTCGAGACGAAGTAGGTGGTGAAGAAGCCGTCGGCGCCCTTGACCGCGTTGTCGAGCCGTGCGCGGTCCTCGTTCATGCCGATGAGCTCGGTGCCCGCCTCGTTGACCTCCCCCTGGGTGGTCACGCGGCGGTAGAACAGGTCGCGGCGTCCGCGCAGACCGACGGAGACGCCCTTGCGCACCAGGCCGAAGACGATGAGCTGGACCAGGTCGTCGTCGGGGCCGAACCGGTCGGTCATCCCGGCCAGCTCGCGGCAGGTGTCCGCGAGCGTCTGCATGTGCGTGGCCTTGAGGTGCAGCGGCCCGAGCAGGATGGCGTTGGGCCTGGTCACCCGGATGCGGGCGGTGCCGACCGAGACGATGCGCGACTTGCCCGCCCGCGCCCGCACCGGCAGGCCCTCCAGCCGGTGCTCGCCGATCTCGGGCTCGGCCTCGTCGATGGGTACGGTGTCCTCCGGCGCCTCCTCGGCCTCCTCGCCGGCGGTCTCTGGCCTCGGCTCCTTGGCGATGAGCGCCAGCGCACCGCGCTTGGCCTTGGTGATCTGGTAGATCAGCTCGTCGTGGACGACCGAGTTGGCGGGGAGGATGAGCAGGTTGTCCGTTGCGGATTCTGCGACGTCGGCAAGGGCACGCAGGGCGGCGGCCACGTCGGTCGGCTCGATCGTGGCCGGCTGCGGATCCAGGGAGAGGATCTGACCGCGCAGCCGCTCGGCCACCGTGGGGGTGCCGGGCAGCGCGGCCAGCCGGAGGCCGGTCGGAGCGGTGTCGGGGCCGGGCGAAGAGCCCAGCAGGACCACGCGGGTCATGACTCCCTTTCGAGGCAGTTGCGGGGGGTTGAACAACGGGTGATGCGGGGACAGGCGTCAAAGTCTAGTGAGCGTTCGGCAAAGGCGGTCCACCTTGGGGCGGCCATAGGATGAGCGGGTGAGTCTCTACCGTGACGAAGGCGTGGTCCTGCGCACGCAGAAACTGGGTGAGGCCGACCGCATCATCACCATCCTCACCAAGCGCACCGGCAAGGTCAGAGCGGTCGCCAAGGGCGTGCGGCGCACGACCTCGCGCTTCGGCGCGCGACTGGAGCCGTTCACCCACGTAGACCTGCAGCTTCACGTCGGCCGCAGCCTCGACGTCGTCACCCAGGCCGAGACCCTCCGCCCCTACGGCGAGTCGCTGGCCGCCGACTACCCCCGCTACACCTCGGGCAGCGCCATGCTGGAGACCGCCGACCGGCTCACCCACGGCGAGAAGGAACCCGCGCTGCGCCAGTTCCTGCTCCTGGTGGGCGGGCTGCGCACACTGGCCGACGGCAGCCACGAGTCCAGGCTCGTCCTCGACGCCTACTTCCTGCGCTCACTGGCCGTCGCGGGGTACGCTCCGGCGTTGGAAGCCTGCGCCAAGTGCCGCGCGCCCGCCATCAGGGCCTTCGCCATCGTCTCCGGCGGCGTGGTCTGCGGCGGCTGCAAACCGGCCGGTTCGGCCGTTCCCGCGATCGAGACGATCGGCCTGATGACGGCGTTGCTGCGGGGCGACTGGACCACCGCCGACGCGTCGCTGCCGCGCCACCGCAGCGAGTGCAGCGGCCTGGTCGCGGCCTATCTGCAGTGGCATCTCGAACACGGCATCCGCTCGCTTCGGCACGTAGAAAGGGAACCGGTTTGAACGTCCGTCCCCCCACGCCCCACCCGTCCGGCGCCACCCCGCCGCGGCTGCCGCGCGAGCTGGTGCCGAGGCACGTGGCGATCGTCATGGACGGCAACGGCCGCTGGGCCAAGCAGCGCGGGCTGCCCCGCACCGAGGGGCACAAGGCGGGTGAGTCCTCCCTGTTCGACGTGATCGAAGGGGCGATCGAGCTCGGCGTCCCCTACCTGTCGGCCTACGCCTTCTCCACCGAGAACTGGAAGCGCTCGCCCGACGAGGTCCGGTTTCTCATGGGCTTCAACCGCGATGTCATCCGCCGCCGCCGCGACGAGCTCAACGCGATGGGGGTGCGGGTGCGTTGGGCGGGCAAGCCCGGCCGGCTGTGGAAGAGCGTCATCTCCGAGCTGGAGACCGCGCAGGAGATGACGGCGGGCAACCGTACGCTGACGTTGCAGTTCTGCGTCAACTACGGCGGCCAGGCCGAGATCGTGGAGGCGGCGCTGCGGCTGGCCGACGACCTCGCCGCCGGGCGGGTCAGGCGGGGCCGGGTCGACGAGAAGGTCTTCGCCCGCTACCTCGACGAGCCCGACATCCCTGCGGTCGACCTGTTCGTGCGCTCGTCGGGCGAGCAGCGCTTCTCCAACTTCCTGCTGTGGCAGTCCGCCTACGCCGAGATGGTCTTCCTCGACCGGCTGTGGCCCGACTTCGACCGCCGCGACCTGTGGCAGGCGTGCGAGACCTACGCACGGCGCGACCGGCGCTACGGCGGCGCCCTGCCCAACCCCGTCTGATCAGGCGCGGCGGCGGGCCCGGTAGGCCGCCACGTGCATGCGGTTGCCGCAGGTGCGGCTGTCGCAGTAGACGCGCGAGCGGTTGCGCGACTCGTCGACGAACACCCGGTCGCAGTCGGGCGCCGAGCACGTGCGCAGCCGCTCGTACTCGCCGTCGACCAGCAGGTGCGCCAGCGCGACCCCGCAGTCGGCGGCCAGGTGCTCGGCCAGCGTCGCGTCGGAGGCGAAGTAGTGCACGTGCAGCGGGTGGCCGTCGTGCTCGGTGAGCCGCGCGGTGATGCGGGTCTCCGACAGCATGCCGTTGAGCAGCCGCACCGCCGTCGCCTGGTCGGGGGCGGTGAAGACCCGGTGGAGGGACTCGCGCACGATCCGCACCTGCCCGAGGTCGCGGGGGCCGAGCGTGGTGATCCCGCTGACCTGCCGCGAGTCGACGAACACCTGGAGGTCGTCGAGGTCGGCCAGGTCGTCCTCGCCACCGGTGGAGGGGGAGGTGTTGACGAGCTCGACGACCGTGGCCAGCGCGTGCACCGTGTCATGGCCAAACGGCATATTGACTCCTGTCTGGACCCGGTCCTAGCGTGAACGAAGCGTATCTCTCCGACGGGGCGGACGGGGGTGCTCGATGAGTCCACATCGCCGTATCGTGCTCGTCGCGGTGGCCGGAGCGTTGGTGATCTCCACGTCCGCGCCGCTCGTGCGACTGTCAGACGTCTCGCCGGCGACCTCCGCCCTCTTCAGGTGCGCGTACGCCGTGCCCCCCATGATACTTCTGGCCTGGCTCGAACGGCGCAGGCTCGGCCCCGCCCCCCCGCGTACCCGCCGCCTGGCCTGGGCCGCGGGCCTGCTGTTCGCGCTCGACCTGCTGTTATGGCACCACGCCATCGACTACGTCGGCGCCGGTCTCGCCACCGTGCTCGGCAACCTGCAGGTCTTCATCGTGGCCTTCGCCGCGTGGGCGATCTTCCGCGAGCGGCCCTCGGCCTCGCTGATGGCGGCCACGCCGGTGGTGTTCGGCGGCGTCGTGCTCATCTCGGGCGTCCTCGACGGCGCGGACCCGGCGCGCGGCGCGCTGTTCGGGCTCGCGACCTCGCTCGCCTACGCCGCCTACCTGCTGCTCATGAGAGCGGGCTCCGGGCACGCCATGGGGGCACTGGCCCACTCGACGGTGGTCGCGACGGCGGCGATCGCGCTGCTCGGCCCGCTGTTCGGCGGCGCCGACCCGCTGCCCTCCTGGCCCGCCCACGGCTGGCTGCTCCTGCTGGCCCTCGGGCCGCAGGTGCTCGGCTGGGTGCTCATCACCTGAGCGCTGCCCAGGCAGCCCGCGGCCCTGACCGCGCTGCTCCTGCTCGTCCAGCCGATGACCACGGTCGCGATCTCGGCGCTCGCGCTCGGCGAGCGCCCCTCCGCCCTCCAAACTGGCCGGGTGCGCGATCGTGGTCGTCGGTGTGCTGTACGGTTCCCGGCGCGGCGCTCAGCCCGCGCGCACGGCCGACGAGCAGGACGCGCAGGTGCCGAACACCTCGACGGTGTGAGTGACCTCGGTGAAGCCGTGCTCGCCGCCCACGGCCTCCGCCCACCGCTCGACCGCGGGACCGGCCACCTCGACGGTGTGGCCGCACCGGCGGCAGACCAGATGATGGTGGTGGGCGTCGGTCGCGCAGGCCCGGTAGACGGACTCGCCCTCGTCGGTACGGAGCACGTCGACCTGGCCCCCGTCGGCGAGCGCCTGCAGCGCGCGGTAGACGGTGGTCAGGCCGATCTTGGCGCCGTCCTGGCGCATCTCGGCGTACACGTCCTGCGCGCTGCGAAAACCCTCACTGCGGCGCAGGGTGTCGTGCACAGCGTCGCGTCTGGTGGTCATGTGGACTCCCGTGGTCTGGCTCCCCGTACGAATCTACCGATTCCGAGGGCCAGGACGTAGCCGGCGAGGCCGAGAAGCACGATCGAGGCGCCCGGCGGGATCTTCGGGGAGGCGGTGGACACCAGCAACCCGCCCACAGCCGCGAGGACGCCGAGCCCCATGGACAGCACCATCGTACTGCGGAAGCCCCGGGTGAGTTGCTGGCTCGTGGCGACCGGGATGACCATGAGCGCGCTGACGAGCAGCAGGCCGACCACGCGCATCGCGATGACCACGGTCAGCGCGGCGGTGACGGCCAGGACCAGGCTGAGCAGGCGCACCGGCAGCCCGCTGGCCTTGGCCAGGTCCTCGTCCTGGCACAGGACGAACAGTTCCCTGCCGAACACCGCGACGACGCCGATGACGGCCACGGCCAGGCCGCCGATGATCCAGATGTCCTGGGGCTTGACGCTGGCGATGGCGCCGAACAGGTAGGAGGTCAGCTTGCCGTTGGCGCCGCCGGGGGCGACGGCCATGAGCATGACGCCGCCCGCGATGCCGCCGTAGAACAGCAGCGCGAGGGCGACGTCGCCGCTGGTGCGGCCGCGCGCCCTGACGAGTTCGATGGCGACCGCGCCCGCGACCGCGACGATCACGGCGGTCACGACGGGTTCGGTGCTGGTCAGGAAGCCGAGCGCCACGCCGGTGAGCGCCACGTGGCCGATGCCGTCGCCGAGCAGCGACAGCTTGCGCTGCACGACGAAGGTGCCGACGGCGGGCGCGCACAGGCCCACCAGCAGCGCGGCGACGAGGGCGAGCTGGAAGAACTCCAGCCGGAGCAACTCGATCACGGCCGCCCCCGCACGGGGGTGAGTGCCTGGCCGTTCCCGGCGTTTTCGCCAGGTCTGCCGGAGAGTTCGTCGACGATGCCGCCCTCGGCACCTTCGCCGGACCTGCCTATCGCAGCGGCACCGGCGACACCGTCGGCGTCCTCGGCGCGGCCGTCGCGGACGACGACGCGGCGGGTCAGGACCGGTGCGAGCGGGCCGGACTCGTGCAGCACCAGCACCACGGTCCTGCCTTCCTCGGCCAGTGCGGCGAGCGTGCCCGCGAGCAGCCGCTGGCTTTCGGCGTCGACGCCCGCCATGGGCTCGTCCATGACGAACACGTCGGGCTCGCCCGCCAGCGCGCGGGCGATCAGTACCCGCTGCTGCTGGCCGCCGGACAGCGACTGCACCGGGTCGCCGGCCCGGTCGAACAGGTCGACGGCGCGCAGCGCGCGGGCGACGGCCTCACGGTCGGCCGCGCTGGTCCTGCGCAGCCGCCGCTGCCTGGCGACACGCCCGGAGGTCACGATCTCGGAGACGGTCGCGGGCACACCGCCGCCGACGGCCAGGCGCTGCGGCACGTAGCCGACCCGGTGCCACTGGCGGAAGCGGGCGGGCGGGGAACCGTACAGGAGGGTCTGCCCGGCCGTGAGCGGGACCAGGCCGAGCAGGGCGCGCACCAGCGTGGACTTGCCCGAGCCGTTGGCGCCCGTCACGGCGACGACCTCGCCGGGAGTCACGGCGAGGTCGGTGCCGCGCAGGACCGCGCGGCCGTCGAGCACGACCTGCGCGCCCGTCATCTCGAAGACGTTCACGTGCACCCCAGAGCGGTACGGAGGGTCGCGAGGTTGGCCCGCATGGCGGACAGGTAGTCGCCGGAGGCGGGCTTGCTCTCCAGCGGGTCGAGCGCGGCGGTCTTGGCGCCCACCTCGCTCGCGAGCACCTCGGCGACCTTGGGGCTGGCGAGGGACTCGGTGAAGACGGTGCTCACCTTCTCCGCCCTGGCGATCTTCGCGACCTCGGCGATGCGGGCGGGCGACGGCTCGGACTCGGGGTCGAGCGTGATGCCGACCTGCTTGAGCCGGTAGCGGTCGGCGAGGTAGCCGAACGCCTCGTGGCTGGTGACCAGGCTCTTCCCGGCGCACTGGGCGAGGCCGTCGGCCATCTCCTCGTCGAGGGCGGTGAGGGCGGCCGAGGTCGCGGCGGCGCGGTCCTTGAAGCCCTGGGCCTGCTCGGGCGCGGCGGCGGCCAGCCGGTCGCCGAGTTGCGTGGCGACGCGGGCGAGGCGGCTCGGGTCGAGCCAGATGTGGGGGTCGGTCGGGGCCTCGTGCCCGTGGCCGTCGTCCTCGTGGTGCTCGCCTTCGAGCACCTGTACGGCGGAGGCCGCGTCGAAGCCCTTGGCCTCGCCTGCGACGGCGTCGTCGACGGCGGGCTGCAGGCCCTTGATGTAGACGGTCAGGACGGAGGACTGCAGGTCGGCCATCTGCTGGGGGCCGAGTTCGGCGTCGTGGGGCTCGACGCCGGGCGAGGTGAGCCCGCTGACCTTGACGTCGGAACCGCCGACCTGCTCGCTCAGCCACTGGAGGGGGTAGACGGCGGCGACCACGGCAGGCGTGTCACCGCTCGTGCCCGGCGCCGTTCCGGCGCCGCAGGCGGTGGCGAGCAGCGCGGTACCGACGAGGAGCGCGGCGCCGCGAAAGCGGACATGTCCTGACATCATGGAGGTAAGTATGCGACAAAATGAAAACGGTTGTCAAAGTCGCGAAATATCCCGTCAAAGGGGTATCGCGCCAAATCGGGTCAGAACCACCAGTGTCAGGAACGTCAGCAGCACCACCCGCAGCAACTTGCCGCCGGTGGCCAGCGACGGCCACGACAGATAGGCCATCCACAGCACGAACGCGATCACCGGCAGCACCGCGAGCCCGCCCGCCCAGCCGGTGACGGCCAGGCCGGTGAGCAGCAGCACCACCATGGCGACGGGCACCGCCCAGCGCGGCACCTGGGTGAACAGGAACACGGCGGGCGCCGCGCTGCGCCGCTCGACCGCCTTGCGCAGCCCGGTGGCACCCGGGGTGAAGAACTGCTCACCCGGAGGGAGCGGACGTCCTTTTCTCGTACCCACAGAGTGAGCGTAACCGTCCCCTCCGTGGTGACGCCATGTCCTCCGCACCGGGAAGACGGCACCTGTCGTGTGGGCGTTTTCACCACAAGAGTGGACCGGCCTGGCGATCCGGGCGGCGCGCGGGCCCATGGAGCGGAGATCGTCTGACATTCTGTGTCTGTGCTCGCCGTAATCCGTTACACCGTTCCCGAAGCCCAGTCCCAGGACTTCGTCAAACAGGGCCACTCCATCCTCGACGTCCTCGCCGAGCAGCCCGGCTACCTGCGCGGCAGGCTGGCCCGCTCGGTGGACGAGCCCAATCTCTGGGCGCTGGTCAGCGAATGGGAGGGGGCGGGCTTCTACCGCAGAGCCCTGTCGGCCGCCCGAATGGCGATGTATCCGCTCATGATCCTCATGGTCAACGAGCCCACCGCCTTCGAGGACGTGTACGTGACCGGACAAGAGCATTAGTCGCGCGCGAGGGCGGCCCGACGTCCCCTAAGCTGGGAGCTCATCCGTTCCCTCGCCGACCTCCAGCCGGAAAGAGACCCATCCTCATGGCACGCCGTACAGACGTCATGGACACCATCGTCAGCCTCGCCAAGCGCAGAGGGCTCGTCTACCCGTCGAGCGAGATCTACGGCGGACTCCGTGCGTCCTGGGACTACGGCCCGCTGGGCGTCGAGCTGAAGAACAACGTCAAGCGGCAGTGGTGGCAGGCCATGGTCCAGGCCCGCGAGGACGTCGTGGGCATCGACTCCTGCGTCATCCTCGCCCGCGAGGTGTGGCAGGCCTCCGGTCACGTCGAGACCTTCACCGACCCGCTCACCGAGTGCCAGTCCTGCCACAAGCGCTTCCGCGCCGACCACCTCATCGAGGCGTACGAGGAGAAGAACAGCAAGCTGCCCGAGCAGGGCCTGGCCGACATCACCTGCCCCAACTGCGGCAACAGGGGCGCCTTCACCGAGCCGCGCCAGTTCAGCGGCCTGCTCAAGACCTACCTCGGCCCGGTCGAGGACGAGTCCGGCCTGGCCTACCTGCGCCCGGAGACCGCCCAGGGCATCTTCATCAACTACCTCAACGTGCAGCAGTCGGCCCGCCGCAAGATCCCCTTCGGCATCGGCCAGATCGGCAAGTCGTTCCGCAACGAGATCACCCCGGGCAACTTCATCTTCCGCACCCGCGAGTTCGAGCAGATGGAGATGGAGTTCTTCGTCAAGCCCGGCACCGACGAGGAATGGCACCAGTACTGGATCGACGAGCGTTTCCGCTGGTACTCCGACCTCGGCATCAACAAGGACAACCTGCGCCTCTACGAGCACCCGAAGGACAAGCTGTCCCACTACGCCAAGCGCACCGTCGACGTCGAGTACCGCTTCAACTTCGCCGGGTCCGAGTGGGGCGAGCTCGAAGGCGTCGCCAACCGCACCGACTTCGACCTCACCGCCCACGGCAAGGCCAGCGGCGTCGATCTGTCGTTCTTCGAGCAGGACACCGGTGAGCGCTACGTCCCCTACGTCATCGAGCCCGCGGCCGGTGTCGACCGCGCGACCCTCACCTTCCTGCTCGACGCCTACACCGAGGACGAGGCGCCCAACGCCAAGGGCGTCATGGAGAAGCGCACGGTCATGCGCCTCGACCACCGGCTCGCGCCGGTCAAGGCCGCGGTGCTGCCGCTGTCGCGCAACGCCGACCTGTCGCCCAAGGCCCGCGACCTCGCCGCGCAGCTGCGCCGCCGCTGGAACGTCGAGTTCGACGACGCGGGCGCGATCGGGCGCCGCTACCGCCGCCAGGACGAGATCGGCACGCCGTTCTGCATCACCGTCGACTTCGACACCCTTGAGGACCACGCGGTGACGGTCCGCGAGCGCGACTCGATGCGCCAGGAGCGCATCGCGCTCGACGGCGTCGACGCCTACCTCCGCCAGCACCTCAACGACTAGCCGTACACACTGCCGGTCGTAAGCCCTGCGCAGGGCCTCGGGAGTGATTCCGAGGCCCCGCGGCGTTCCCGTCCGGTCGGCCCGATCCGAGCACCGGACGCTGCCCGCCTCGGCTCACGGACCGGCGGGCCGCAATCGGCCCGGCCCGGCGTCCGGGCGTGCTCACCGCCCCGGCTAGGCGGCGGTGCCCGTCTCAGTGGGCGGGGGTGCCTTCGGGTGTGCGGCGCCGGGAGCGGGCGACGACGAAGACGGCCGCCGGCAGCACCAGAGCGGCGATCCGCAGGATCGTCAGCAGGACCGGGTAGAAGCCGGCCGCGACGGGCAGCGGAGTCGTGGCCGACAGGTCGGTGGTGAACCACGTCGCCGACCAGGCCACCGCGAAGAAGGTGAGCACCGCCCAGCCGAGCGCGACCCGATCCAGGGAACGTTCCATCAGAGGGAAGCAGAACAGGATCGCGAAGAAGGCGCCGAGCAGTAGCGGCGGCAGCAGTACCCCGACGCTGAGCGTGCCCCCCGCGACCGTCGTCTCCCAGGCCGGCGCGAGCCGCATCAGCCCCTCGGGCACCCCGTAGTACCAGAACGGCTGCGCCGACGGCGGCGGGGCGCCGGGGCGGTAGGGGCCGTGCTCCCACACCGGGTTGACGGTGACGAACGCGGCGAGGGCGGCGAGCACGGCGACCGTCCAGAGCGCGGTGACCGCCCCGCCCCGGCGTGGGGGGAGCACGGGCACCCCCCCGCCTCGGTGCCGGGCCGGCACGGGTACGGTCACCGCCTTGCCTCGGTGCCGGGCCGGAATGGGCGTGGTGACGGCCCCGCTCCGGTGCCGGGCCGGCGCGGGAGTGGTGCTCGCCCCGCTTCGGCGCAGGGCCAGCACGGGTGCGGCCATCAGCGCGGCGAGCACCACGTGGGCGGTGAACGCGCGTGGCACGACCGCCCCGGGGAACTCGCCCCCGGCCAGCAGGTACGCCAGCCGGGCGCCCACCACCGGGATCGCCGTGATCGTCCCGTGCGCCTCGCGCGCCCCCGACAGGCCGAGCCGGTCGCCGGGCAGCGCCATGCCGAGGAACGACGCGGCCAGCGCCGCCGCGAGCACCGCCACACCCGCCGTCCAGGCGGCCAGGTACGGCCTGCGGTAGGCGGCGGCGAAGAACGCCCAGCCGAGCCGGGCCGCGAGCGCCAGCACGAAGAGCGCGGCCGACCAGTGATGCAGCTGACGCACCAGCAGGCCGCCGCGCACCTCCAGGCTGAGCCGTACGACCGAGGGGTAGGGCGCGGCCGGATCGTAGAACACGGCGAGGAAGGCCCCGGTGGCGAGCAGCGCCGCGAAGGAGTATCCGGCGATCTCGCCCAGCAGGAGCGGCCAGTGCGGGGGACGTGCCGTGCGCATCGGCAGCTCCTGATCAGAGGGTCAACCCGATTGTGCACGCGCCCCGTGGGTTTCTCAAGAATTGGTGTAAACCAATTGGTATAAACCAATCCGCGTCGCCGGATTTTAAAGTGGATTAGACCGGTTGATGGTGCCTGACCTGGAGAAATAATGACTTAAGAGGTGAGTGCAGTTTCGTCGGCTTTTGCGCCTGTAGAGTCCGCTTCAGAGGCGTTGATTGGAGCTGTGGTGGCGAAGTACGTTTACGATTTCACCGAGGGCAACAAGGATCTCAAGGATCTGCTCGGCGGCAAGGGCGCCAACCTCGCCGAGATGACCAACCTCGGGCTGCCCGTCCCTCCCGGGTTCACGATCACCTCGGCGGCCTGCCGCCACTACCTCGCCGAAGGCGCCCCGCCCGACGGTCTGGAGCGAGAGATCGGCGAGCACCTGAGCGCGCTCGAAGCCGCGATGGGCAAGCGGCTCGGGCAGGCCGACGACCCGCTGCTCGTCAGCGTGCGGTCGGGGGCGAAGTTCTCCATGCCGGGGATGATGGAGACCGTCCTCAACATCGGGCTCAACGACGAGTCCGTACGGGGCCTGGCCAAGCAGGCGGGCAACGAGCGCTTCGCCTGGGACTCCTACCGCAGGCTCATCCAGATGTTCGGCAGGACCGTCCAGAACATCGACGGCGAACTGTTCGAGCACGCACTCGACGCGATCAAGGGCGAGCGCCAGGACACCGACCTGCGGGCCGACGAGCTCCAGCGGCTGGTCGAGACCTTCAAGGGCATCGTGCGCGAGCAGACCGGCAGCGACTTCCCCGCCGATCCCCGCGAGCAGATGCGCCTGGCGATCACCGCCGTCTTCGACTCGTGGAACGCGCCCCGCGCGGTGCTGTACCGGCGCCAGGAGCGCATCCCGGCGGACCTCGGCACCGCCGTCAACATCTGCTCCATGGTCTTCGGCAACCTCGGCGACGACTCGGGCACCGGCGTCGCCTTCACCCGCGACCCCGGCACCGGCAGACAGGGCGTCTACGGCGACTACCTGCAGAACGCCCAGGGCGAGGACGTCGTCGCCGGGATCCGCAACACGGTCCCGCTCCAGGAGCTCGAAGGCATCGACAAGGGCTCCTACGACGAGCTGCTGTCGATCATGGAGACGCTGGAGAACCACTACCGAGACCTGTGCGACATCGAGTTCACGATCGAGCGCGGCCGCCTCTGGATGCTCCAGACCCGCGTCGGCAAGCGCACCGCCGCCGCCGCGTTCCGTATCGCCACCCAGCTCGTCGACCAGGGGCTCATCACCCTCGACGAGGCCGTCACCCGCGTCAGCGGCGACCAGCTCGCCCAGCTCATGTTCCCCCGTTTCGGCAAGGAGGGCGGGCGGCACCGGATCGCCAAGGGCATGAACGCCTCGCCCGGCGCCGCCGTCGGCAAGGCCGTCTTCACCTCCGAGCGCGCCGTCGAACTGGCCGGGCAGGGCGAGGCGGTCATCCTGGTACGCCGCGAGACGAACCCGGACGACCTGTCCGGGATGATCGCCGCGCAGGGCGTGCTCACCAGCCGGGGCGGCAAGACCTCCCACGCCGCCGTCGTGGCCAGGGGCATGGGCAAGACCTGCGTCTGCGGTGCGGAGGAACTCGACGTCTCGATCTCCGGCCGCCGATTCACCGCCCCCGGCGGCATCGAGGTCGAGGAGGGCGAGGTCATCTCCATCGACGGCAGCACCGGCGAGGTCTTCCTCGGGGAGGTGCCGGTCGTCGACTCGGCGGTGGTCGAGTACTTCGAGGGCGCCGAACCCGACGACGAGCTGGTGCGCGCGGTGGACCGGATCATGGCGCACGCCGACGCGGTACGGCGGCTGCGGGTGCGGGCCAACGCCGACAACCCCGAGGACGCGGCCAGGGCGCGCAGGTTCGGGGCGGAGGGGATCGGGCTGTGCCGTACCGAGCACATGTTCCTCGGCGAGCGGCGGCAACTGGTCGAGGACCTGGTGCTGGCGGCCTCGCCGCAGGACCGGCAGGCGGCGCTGGACGCGCTGGAACCCCTGCAGCGTACCGACTTCATCGGCATCTTCCGCGCCATGGAGGGGCGGCCGGTGACGATCCGGCTCATCGACCCGCCCCTGCACGAGTTCCTGCCCGACCTCGTCGGCCTGTCGGTCAAGGCCGCCACCGGGCAGGCCACCGACAAGGACCGCGTGCTGCTCGCCGCCGTCCGGCGCCTGCACGAGCAGAACCCGATGCTCGGCCTGCGCGGCGTACGGCTCGGCCTGGTCATCCCCGGCCTGTTCGCCATGCAGGTGCGCGCCATCGCCGAGGCGGCCCGCGAGGTGCCCGGCGCCCAGCCGGAGATCATGATCCCGCTCGTCGCGGCCGTGCAGGAACTGGAGGCCGTCCGGGAGGAGGCCGCCCGCATCCTCGCGGAGGTCGGCGTCGAGGCCCTGATCGGCACCATGATCGAGACGCCGCGCGCCGCGCTCACGGCCGGCCAGGTCGCGGAGGCCGCGCAGTTCTTCTCCTTCGGCACCAACGACCTCACCCAGATGACCTGGGGATTCTCCCGCGACGACGTCGAGGCCGCGTTCTTCTCCCGCTACCTCGAACTCGGCATCTTCGGCGTCTCACCGTTCGAGACGCTCGACAGGGACGGCGTCGGCCGCCTGCTCCGCCTGGCGGCGGAGGAGGGCCGGGCCACCCGGCCCGGCCTCAAGCTCGGCATCTGCGGCGAGCACGGCGGCGACCCCGACTCGGTGCACTTCTGCCACGACAGCGGGCTCGACTACGTCTCCTGCTCGCCGTTCCGCATTCCGGTCGCCCGCCTCGAAGCCGGTAGGGCCGCGCTGGCGGGCGGCGGCAGCGACACCCGCTGACACACCCGCCGGGACCTGGTCCGGGATGCGGCCACCACCGCGTCCCGGGTCTGACCGACCGGCGCGTAGCACCACGAGCAGGGGAGTGCCGGTAGTAGAATCACCGGACTTATGTCCCGCTACGACCAGCATGACCTGGAACGCTGGGTACCGGAACCTCCCGGCAACCCGGAACGCAGCGCGTTCGAACGCGACCGGGCCCGGGTCCTCCACAGCGCCGCGCTGCGCAGGCTCGCCGCCAAGACCCAGGTCGTCGGCCCGGCCGAGCACCTCGGCGCCGGAGCCCACATCCCACGTACCCGGCTCACCCACTCGCTGGAGTGCGGCCAGGTCGGCAGGGAGATGGGCGCGACCCTCGGCGTCGACCCCGACCTGGTCGAGACCGCCTGCCTCGCCCACGACCTGGGGCACCCGCCGTTCGGGCACAACGGGGAGGTCGCGCTCAACGGGCTCGCCGGGCACTGCGGCGGGTTCGAGGGCAACGCGCAGAGCCTGCGCCTGCTGACCCGCCTGGAGGCGAAGGTCCTCACCGACGACGGCGGCAGCGCCGGGCTCAACCTCACGCGCGCCGCCCTCGACGCCTCCATCAAGTACCCGTGGACCTACGGGACCTCGCCCAAGTTCGGCGTGTACGACGACGACCTGCCGGTCTTCGCCTGGATCAGGGACGGCGCCCCCGAGGGCCGGGTCAGCTTCGAGGCGCAGATCATGGACTGGGCGGACGACGTCGCCTACTCCGTCCACGACCTCGAAGACGCCCTGCACGCCGGGCACGTCACCCCCGAGGCGCTGCGCTCGCCGCAGGAGCGCAGGCAGGTCTGCGAGCTCACCCGCGCCTGGTACGCCACGGACGCCGACCCGAACCGGCTCGAAGAGGTCTTCACCCGGCTCATCGCCGACCCGCTGTGGCCGCGCCGCTTCCACGCCACCCTCGCCGACCTGGCCGGGCTCAAAGCCCTCACCAGCGGGCTCATCGGACGCTTCTGCCGTTCGGCCCAGACCGCCACCATCGACGCCTACGGCTCCCGCCACCGCGCCGACCTCGTCGTACCCGACGACACCCGCCTGGAGTGCGCCCTGCTCAAGGGCGTCACCGCCCACTACGTGATGACCCGCGACGACCACCACGCCAACCAGGCCAGGCAGCGCGAGCTCATCACGGAACTCGCCGCGCTCATCACCCTGCGCGCCCCGGACACGCTCGAACCCGCCTTCCGGCCCGCCTACCTGAAGGCCGCCGACGACGCCGCCCGGGTGCGGGTCGTCATCGACCAGATCGCCTCCCTCACCGACACGTCGGCAGTCGCCTGGCACCGGCGGCTTTCCTGAGGGGCGCCGGGGGGCGGATACTGGCCCCCATGGCCACCTATGTGATCGTCGGTGCCGGCTTGGCGGGGGCCAAGGCGGCGCAGACCCTACGCGACGAGGGATTCGACGGGGAGATCATCCTCATCGGCGCGGAATCCGAACGACCCTATGAGCGTCCGCCCCTGTCCAAGTCCTACCTTCAGGGCAAGAGCGAACGAGAGAAGATCTTCGTCCATCCCCCCGAGTGGTACGCCGACAACGGCGTCACGCTGCGGCTCGGCGTCCGCGTCACCGGTCTCGACCGTGCCGGGCGCACGCTCACGCTGTCGGACGGCGGGTCGCAGACGTACGACAAACTGCTCATCGCGACCGGAGCGAACCCTCGGCGCCTGCCCGGCACCGCTCACTACCTGCGGACCGTGCAGGACAGCGAGGCGCTGCGGGCCGGGTTCCGCGAGGGCGCCCGCGTCGTCGTGGTCGGCGCCGGCTGGATCGGCCTGGAGAGCGCCGCCGCCGCCGTCAAGGCCGGATGCGCGGTCACCGTCGTCGAACCCGAGCCCGTGCCGCTCCACAAGGCACTCGGGCGCGAACTCGGCGACGTCTTCGCGAGCCTCCACCGCCGCAACGGCGTGGACCTGCGGCTTGGCACCGGCGTCGAGGAGATCGCCGAGGACGGCGTCCGCCTCACCACCGGCGAGCACCTGCCCGCCGACCTCGTCCTCGTCGGCATCGGCGCCGCGCCCGACCTCGCCCTCGCCGCCGACGCAGGGCTGGAGGTGCGCGAGGGCATCGTCACGGACGCCTCGCTGCGCACCTCCGACCCCGACGTGTACGCCGCAGGGGACGTCGCCGAGATCTACAACCCGCTCTACGGCAGGCACCTGCGCGTCGAGCACTGGGCCAACGCCCTCAACAGCGGCCCCGCCGCCGCCCGCGCGATGCTCGGCCAGGACGTCGTCTACGACCGGGTGCCGTACTTCTACACCGACCAGTTCGAGCTCGGCATGGAGTTCTCCGGCGACGTCGCGGGCTACGACGAGGTCGTCTACAAGGGCGACGTCGAAGGGCTCGAGTTCGTCGCCTACTGGCTCAAGGACGGCCGCGTCGTCGCCGGGATGAACGTCAACGTCTGGGACGTCGTCGGCGAGATCCAGGAGCTCATCCGCTCCCGTGTCACGGTCGAGTCGAAGGAACTACCGTCGGGTCCACGGTGAGCACCGGGCCGGGCTCGCTGCGCTTGCCCGGCCGCTTGCCCGGGTCCTTGGTGCCCTGCGGGGGCTTGCGCGAGGCGCACTGGACGGCGCAGGGCGGCGTCTCGCCGAGTTTGCGGCGCAGCTTGCGGGTCGCATCGCGCGGCGAGAGCGTCTTGTTGCCCGTGGACCAGGCATCCAGGTAGTCCCAGGGCCTGACCATGCCCCGCCTGACCCACCAGTGGGCGGGGCCGGTCTTCCACGAGATGGCGAAGTACAGGTTGGGCGCTGTGTTGCGAGCGTTGCCCGAATTGCCCACCCGGCCGAGCTCCTGGCCCGCCTTGACCCGTGTGCCGGGGGCCAGTCCCTCGGTGACCGAGTCGAGGTGGCCGCCCAGGTAGCGGACGCCGTCTTCGCCGACGATCGTGACGAACCTGCCCTCCCGGTCGGCGCCCCTGTCCGTGGACGGGCGCCACCGGTTGCGGGTGTTGACCTCGTCCACGACGCCGTCGATCGGGGCGACGAAGGCGCAGCCCTTGGCGGCCCAGATCGTCGTCTTCGGCAGCACCAGGAGCTTGCGCTGGTAGGTGGTGCGGCAGTCCTTCACCGGGAAGACGTAGGTGTACTTGGACACCTTGGGCGGCGGCACCTTGACCGGGTCGTCGCCCTTCGGGCGCTGCTCCTGCTGCGGGATCGCACCCTCACCGGACGGGGCGGCCGAGGTGGGAGAGGTGTTCGCCCGGGTCGTCTCGCCGCTCTGCGCACAGCCTGCGGCCAACGTCACAGCGGCGGCCGCCGCAGCCCATCGCCCCAAAAGCCCCGATCGCATGTGCTCCACCCGTATCCAGTGACAATTGCTCCCTTTGTAGCCGACTGGGGCACCCAGTACGACAGATTTCCCCGTAATGAGATCGGACTTCCCGGAGCGTACACGAAGCACTACAGATCCGGATATTTCGGACATGTCGGGATGGGGTGGTCGGCCGCCCGCATCCCTCGCTCCCCGGGACCGGAGGAATCTGTCGGAGGGCGGGAATAGACTCGGCCACGTGGCAGGCCGGATTCGAGATGTCGATATCGCGCTCGTACGCGAGCGTTCCCCCATCGCCGACGTGATCGGCGAGCACATCCAGTTGCGCAACGCCGGCGGCGGCAACCTCAAGGGCCTGTGCCCCTTCCACGATGAGAAGTCCCCCTCCTTCAACGTCACCCCCGAGCGCGGCATGTACTTCTGCTTCGGCTGCGGCGAGGGCGGCGACGTGATCACCTTCGTCGAGAAGATCGAGCATCTGCCGTTCGGCGAGGCCGTCGAACGGCTGGCCGGCCGAGCGGGCATCACCCTGCAGTACGAGCAGGGCGGCTACGTACCCAAGCGCGACCACGGCGAGCGCGCCCGGCTGGTCGAGGCGCACCGGGCGGCGGCCGAGTTCTACCGCGACAGGCTCCTGGCGCCGGAGGCGGCCATCGGCCGCAGGTTCCTGTCGGAACGCGGCTTCGAACGGGCCGACGCGGAGGTTTTCGGCGTCGGCTACGCGCCCAACGAGTGGGAGGTGCTCACCCGGCACCTGCTGGGGCGCGGGTTCACGGCGGCCGAACTCGTCAAGGGCGGGCTCGCCAAGGAGGGGCGGCGTGGCCCGATCGACCGGTTCAGGGGCCGCCTCATCTGGCCGATCCGCGACGCCACCGGCGATGTGATCGGCTTCGGCGCGCGCAAACTGATCGAGGCCGACGACGGCCCCAAATACCTCAACACCCCCGAATCGCCGCTCTACAAGAAGTCCCAGGTGCTCTACGGCATCGACCTGGCCAAGAAGGAGATCTCCAAACGCTCGCAGGCGGTCATCGTCGAGGGCTACACCGACGTGATGGCCTGTCACCTGGCGGGGGTGCCCACCGCCGTGGCCACCTGCGGCACGTCGTTCGGTGAGGAGCACATCAAGGTCCTGCGGCGTTTCCTGCTCGACCAGTCGGCCGCGACCGGTGAGGTGATCTTCACCTTCGACGGCGACGCGGCGGGGCAGAAGGCGGCGCTGCGCGCGTTCGCCGACGAGCAGAAGTTCGTCACCCAGACGTACGTCGCGATCCAGCCCGACGGGCTCGACCCCTGCGACCTGCGGATCAAGCAGGGCGACGCGGCCGTGCGCGACCTGGTCGCCAGCCGTGAGCCGCTGTTCCAGTTCGCCATCCGCTCCACGATCGCCCGCTACGACCTGCGCAGCAACGAGGGCAAGATCGCCGCACTCGACGCGGCCGCGCCGATCGTGGCCGGAATCAAGGACGTCGGGCTGCGCAAGCGCTACGCCATCGACCTCGACCGGTGGCTCGGCTTCATGGACGAGCGGTTCGTCATGCAGCGTATCGCCGAGGTCGGCGGCTCCCAGCAGCAGCGTCCGCAGCGCCAGCGGCGGGCCGCGCCGATCGACCCCAACGTGCGCGTCGAGGGCGAACTCCTCAAGCTCGCCGTCCAGCGGCCCGCGCTGCTCGGCCCGCGCTTCGACGCTCTCGACCCCCAGGCGTTCGCCTCGCCCGACCACCTCGTGCTCCACAGCGTGATCGTGGCGGCGGGCGGCGTGGCCGCCGCCGGTCACGGCGGGCGCGAGTGGGTCGACCGGCTGCTCGAACACGCGCCGGACGACGCCGCCCGTGGGCTGCTCACCCGCTTCGCCGTGGAGGCCATCCAGGCCGACTCGCACGTCGAGGAGCGGTACGGCGCCGCCATGCTGGCCGCCATCGAGGCGGTCTCCGTCGACCGGGCGATCGCCCAGGTCAAGTCGCGCATCCAGCGGCTCAACCCGGTGGAGGAGCAGCAGGAGTACAACAAGCTGTTCGGCGAACTGGTGGCGCTCGAACAACAGCGCCGGGTACTCCGCGAACGCGCCGCAGGCAGCTGACCGGCCCCTGTCCGGGAGTCGGCGACCTACCGGGTCGGCTGATCGCGCCCTGAGGAACGGGCCGGTCCCGCGTGGTGGCGATCGTGCCCCGGGGCGTGTCATCTTCCGGGGCTGTCTCCGAGGTCGCAGGGCCCCTCTGGCGGTTGGGGGCCGGGGTGTGGAGCGTCTGGTAAGGGGTTGTATGTCGGGATTTCGGATGGCGGTGCGGGCGTATGCGAGCGGGGTGTGTCATGGCAGGGGTGGGCGGGTGAATACCCGCTTTTCCCGATGAAGAATGCGGATCCCACGATGGATTGCGAGGTGTGTCATTCACCGTCGCGCCCATCAAATCAGGCAAGATCGTAATATCGCGACACCGTGCCCGCTAAGCACGCCGGCGAGCGTCTCGTGCGTGGCCGCCCGATCTCCGGAATCGACGTTACTCAAGGGAGAATCGCCGTACGGGCAGCTCTCACGCGACGCCCGGCGATGTCCACCGCCAGGCGCGCCGAACCGGGTCGCGTAATTGAGTTTACTTTCCTGATCAAACTCCGGCCAAACCTTATACCGATCTCAATTTGGTAAGGGTGCCCGCCTTACCTTCTGTGCCAAAAATGGGTCTGCCATTTTAAGCGACCAATACTGCAGACTGTGTCCCGTGGGTGCATCGGTGCTGCCAAGCAGACCGCCATCGGTAGATCAGGTGGCGGACCTCGTCGCGAAAGGAAGGGAGCGCGGAAGCGTAACCGTCGATGACGTTGCCGCCGCGCTCGACCGATCCGAGCTGCCGTCCGACGCGCTGGAACGCGTCGTGCGCATGCTCGCAGAGAACGGCGTGGAGGTCCTCGAGCCGCAGAGCGACGACGAGACCACTCGCGCCGACGAAGAGGACGTAGGCAAGCGCGCCCCTACCAGCGATCTTGTCCGCATCTACCTGCGCGAGATCGGCCGGGTGCCGCTGCTGACCGCCGAAGAGGAGGTGGAGCTCGCCAAGTCCATCGAAGCCGGCCTGTTCGCGGAGGACAAGCTGGGCAACGGAGTCTCCCGCCTGGCCTTCCCCGAGCTGCGCGAGCTCGTCTGGCAGGGCACTCGGGCCAAGCAGCGCCTGATCGAGGCCAACCTGCGGCTCGTGGTGTCGATCGCCAAGCGGTACGTGGGCAGGGGCATGCTCTTCCTGGACCTCATCCAGGAGGGCAACCTGGGCCTGATCAGGGCGGTCGAGAAGTTCGACTACACCAAGGGCTACAAGTTCTCGACGTACGCCACCTGGTGGATCCGCCAGGCGATCACGCGGGCGATAGCCGACCAGGCGCGCACGATCCGCATCCCGGTGCACATGGTGGAGACGATCAACAAACTGGTGCGTGTGCAGCGCCAGCTCCACCAGGACCTCGGCCGCGAGCCCGCGCCGGAGGAGATCGCCAAGGAGATGGACCTGCCGGTCGACCGCGTGGTGGAGATCCAGCGCATCGCGCAGGAGCCGGTCTCGCTCCAGTCGCCGATCGGCGAGGAGGACTCCGACCTCGGCGACTTCATCGAGGACGCCGACGCGGTCGTGCCGATGGAGGCGGCCGCGTTCATCATGTTGCAGGACCAGCTCGACGACATCCTCGCCACGCTGTCCGACCGTGAGCAGCGCATCATCCAGCTCCGGTTCGGGCTGTCCGACGGGCATCCGCGCACGCTGGAGGAGGTCGGCCGCGAGTTCGGCGTGACCCGCGAGCGCATCAGGCAGATCGAGTCGAAGACGCTGGCCAAGCTGCGCCACCCGACCCGGGCGCAGATGCTGCGCGACTACCTGGACTGACGGCTCCGCGCCCGGGACCGACCCCTCCCGGGCGCACCCGCCGCCTCAGGAACAGCCTTCGAACTGCGGGACCGACACCGTCGAGATGGGCAGGTCGGTCTTGCCGAACCACTTCTTCAGCAGCTTCTTGGCCGTGCCGTCCTGGTACATGCCGGTGATCGCCCGGTTGACGGCCTCGCAGCCCTCCACGTCCCCGAGCCGCATCCCGACGCCCGTGCGCTGCTCGTTGAACTGCGCGTTCACCAGCCGCAGCCCGGAACTCTCCGCAGCGAGCCCGGCGAGGATGACGTCGTTGGTGGTGACCGCGTCCACCTCGCCCGACAGCAGCCGCTCCATGCACGGCCCGTAGCTGTCGAACGGCACCAGCCGCGCCGCCACCTTGCGCTCCTCGACGACCCGCTGCCCGGCGTTGGAGCCCTTCACCTCGCAGATGCTGCGCCCGGCCAGGTCGCGCACGTTCTTGATCCGGGTCTCCCCCCGGCGTACCAGGATGTCCTGATACGATAGCTGGTACGGCCCGGCGAACAGCACCCGCTCCTTGCGGTCCTGCGTGATCGAGAACGTGGCCAGCACCATGTCGGCCCGCCCCGAGGTGAGGACCTTCTCGCGGTCGGCCGCGGTGACCGGCACGAAGACCGCCTTCTTGCCGAGCTTGCCGACGAGGTAGCGGGCCACGTCCACGTCGAAGCCCTCGACGGCGCCGGAGGGCCCGCGCGCGCCGATGCCGGGCAGGTCCACCCGGACCGCGACCCGGACGGTGTCGGCGGACAAGACGCCGTCGCCCGTGGCACCGCATCCCGCCAGCAGCCCGAGCAGGGCCAGCAGGGTGAGCGGGGTCAGCGCCGCGATCGGCAGCCGTCTCATCGGTACTCCCTCAGCCGTGGCCAGACTCCGATGACGACCAGGGCCACGATCGCCGCCATCCCGAAGGGCGCCAGCCGCCACAGCCCGGCCATGGCCTCGTCGCCCGAGGCCACCGCCCGGTCGAAGGTCGCCCGGTGGGCGGTGCCACGCTGGGCGAGGACGGTGTCGAGGGCGGCGTAGTCCTCGGCCAGCGGCCCGAGCTTGGTGGCGACGGCGGCCGCGCGGCGACCGGAGGTGTGCTCGGCGCGCATCCGCCCGTCGGTGGCGTGCAGTCGCCGGTAGCTCTTCATGATCTCGGCCCGGCCGCGCAGCATGCCGAGCCGGACGGGACCCTTGGCCCGCGCGAGCGTGGCGTGGTACGCCTCGACGTTGCCGCCCTCGGTGTAGACGAGGGACTGCGACTTGTCCAGGAAGGCGTGCTCGTAGGTGTCGGCCCGGTCCGGGTCGAGGAGGTATCTGGCCTGGTCGGCGTGCAGGCTGCCGGCGACGGCCCGCGCCCGCGACAGGGTGAGCATGGCGTCGAACCCGCCCTGCTTGGCCTCGTCCATGGCGGCCGAGTGGCCGGCCAGCGCCGACACCCCGGCGATCAGGAGGGCGAGCGTGAGGGCGGTGGCGGTCAGCAGCGGCGGCGACAGCGTCCTGCGGAAGCGCCGGGACAGCGTCACCTGGAGCGCCGCGAGCACGACGAGCGCGAGCCCGCCCGCGGCGAGCACCCCGTCGCGCAGCAGCCGTACGGTGAACCCGGTCTCGTCGTGGGTGCGGCGCACGATGGTGCCGCTCTCCAGCGTCAGGTTGTACGCCTTCGGCATCAGCTCCAGCCGCATCAGGTCGGTGGCCTGCCGGTAGACCTTGAGCACCGTCTCCGGAGGCGGCCCCGCCGCGTGCGCGGCCTGGGTGTCGAGCAGCATGGCCCGGCCCGCCAGCCACTCGTAGCGGCCGAGGCCGTCGAGCACGGACTGGATGGTCACCCGCTCCGCCGGGTCGTCCCCGGTGAGCTCGAACGCCTTCAGCAGTGCCTGGTTGGCCTCGGCGCGGCGCTGCTCGTAACGGGCCAGCGCGGCGGCGCGGCGGTCGCCGTACTCCCTGCCCATGAGCAGGACGTCGGCGACCTGGGCGTCCATGTCGCTGAGCCCGTGGTAGAGGCCGGCGGTCGCGAGGACCTGGGGGCCGGCGTCGCGGCCGACGACGCGCATGCCGTCGCCCGCGACCAGCCCGGCGGCGCCGACGAGCCCGAACAGCACGAGCAGCGACGCCAGCGTGAGGCCGGTCATGCGGGTGAGGCGCCGGGGCACGTTCACCCGCGTGGGGGAAGCGGCGGGGTGCTGCTGGACCACGGTCATGGCAGGCTCTCCCGGAGGGTGATCACGGTCCAGGCGCCGACGTGGATCCGGTCCCCTGCCCGTACGGCCACCGGCACGTTGACCTTGACCACCCGGTCGTTGACGAGGGTGCCGTTGGCCGAGCCCGGATCGACGAGATTCCAGCCGCCGTCGGCCCGCGCCAGGAGCACCGCGTGCAGGTGGGAGACCCCCGGATCCTGCGGCGGTCCGCTCAGGTCGATCTCGGGGGCGCTGTCGCGTGTACGGCTGTGCCTGCCGATGCGCACCTGGTCGCCGGACAGCGCGAACGAGCGCTCGGGACAGTACGGCGGGAACACCAGCCCGGCCGCGTCCGGCCCGCCTTCGGCGACGACCCGGTCGAAGTGGGCGCGGTCGGCGCCCGCCACGGCCTCCCAGCGGGCGGGGACGAGCCCGGCTGGCGGGAGCGGCGCGCTGCCTGAGTAGTCGTGCCCGCAGTCCTCGCAGAACTGCCCCGCCCGGGGCGCCTGGCAGATCGGACACGACTCGGCGGGCCCAGAAACAGAACCAGCAACGGGCGCGGGGCCCGGTTGCGGGCTCGCGGGGGTGGCGACGGCGGCGCCGATGGGCAGGCCGCAGGTGTCGCAGTACTCGTCGTCGGTCGACGGATGCCCGTCAGGGCAGGTCGCCATCAGCCCTCCTCGCTTCCGCGCAGCCTGCTGGTGCGCACGGAACCGGTGTCGAGTTCGATCTCGTCGGCCTTGTCGACGCCGCGCCGCAGTCGCGCGGTGCCGCCGGAGTCGATCTCGACGACCTTGTCGAGCAGCCGGGCGGTGTCCTCGCGCCCGGACTCGACGGCGATCTCCATGGCCTTGGCCAGGCGGGCGGTGGCGGTCGCGTCGTCCCCCGCCGCCCGCGCGCCGAGCCCCTCCTGGATGAGCTCGTGCAGTTCGGCCTGGCCGGTGTAGTGGGCGACCTTCTGGTTCAGCCGGGTGGACATCGCCAGGTCGTCGGTCCACTGGGCCAGCACGTTGCCGGTGGCGAAGACCTCCTGGGTGTCGGGCCGTACCAGCTTCACCCATCCGGCGCGGATCTCCTGCCCGACCTGGCCGGGCCGGTCGAGTTCGACGCACACGTGGTACTCGCGCTCCTCGGTGCCCCACGAGCCGGTCGGGTAGTCGCCGGTCAGCGGGTTGACGTCGGTCCGCTTGCCGGTGAGGTCCATGAGGACGGGGGAGACCTGCTTGACGAAGCGCACCCGCCCGCTCTGCGGCGCCCACACCCGCAGCGACAACTCGGCGACGGTCTTGCCCATGGACTGCTGGGTCAGGTCGCGGAAGTAGGCGGACAGGTCGGCCTGGTCCCGCACGAAGTCGAAGGTGCCGAGCAGCGCCTCCGCCACCTTGCGGAGCTGGGCCGGCACCCAGTCGTCGCCGACGCCGAGGCTGTCGCAGACGAACGCGCCCTCGCACGCCTTCAGCGCCCTGTCGAAGGCGCGGTCGGTCTCGTTGTTCTGCCCGTCGGTCATGAGGATGGCGTGCTTGATGGCCTCCGGCCGCTGCCGGAAGACCTTCTCGGCCAGGCCCAGCCAGACGCCCATGTTGGTGCCGCCGCCCGCCGACAGCCGCTTGACGGCCTCCTTCGCCTCCTTCCTGGTGCGGGGGTCGGACGTGGCCAGCCGCTCGCCCCTGGGGTAGACGACGACGGCGTCCTGGTTCCCGGCGATGACCGCGAAGTGCGCGCCGTCCCGCAGGGCGTCCACGGCGGCCGAGGCGGCCGCTCGCGCCTCGCGGATCTTGCTCCCGCCCATCGAGCCGGACACGTCCACGATGATGATCTCGGCGGCCTCCGCGCGGGCCGCCTCGGCGGTGACCGTGCCGGTCGAGGACACCGTGAGGACGGCGTGCACCTCGCGGCCGTCGGTCGAGAGGTACTTGTTCTGGTCGATGTGCACTATGAAGTCAGCCATGGGGGTCTCCTTGCGGGCTCACGGGGATCAGGACGAGCGTCACGTTGTCCCGGCCACCCGCGTCGAGGGCGTGCCTGAGCAGGTCGCGGGCCAGCTCGCGCGGCTGCCCGCCGTCCGGCACATGGCCCGCGAGGTAGCGGTAGAGGCCGTCTGTGCACACGCACAGCAGGCCGGGCGCGCTGGGGGCGAAGGAGCGCACGTGCGGCTCGACGGTTCCCGCGTCGGCGCCGAGCCAGGCGGTGAGCTGACCGGTGGGCACGGCGTCGTCCTCGGTCAGCCGCACCCAGCCGGGCAGCCAGTACGCCCTGCTGTCACCGGCCCAGGCGAGGGTGACGCGCCCGCCGCCGACGACGGCCGAGACGTACGTGCAGGCGGGCGCGTCCGAGGGGTCGGCGGTCAGCCCGGCGACGGCCGCCTGCGCCAGCTTGACGGCCTCCTGCGAGGAGCGTCCTCCGGCGAGGGCGGCGGCGGCCGTCCGCACCGCGGCCTCGGCCGCCTCGTCGGCGCGGGGCGAGGAGGCGACGCCGTCGCACACCACGGCGACGGTGGTGCCGCCGGTCTCCAGTAGCGCCATGGCGTCCTCGTTGCGGGCCCGCCGCAGCCCTCTGTCGCTCACGCCGGCCGCGCCGCCGTCCAGGTGGATCTCCTGGTGGTCGCGGTGGGTGGGCTGGCGCAGGCCGCAGCGCTCGCAGTAGCCTTCGGCGTCCACGGCCGGCGCGTCGCAGGAAGTGCAGGCGGGCGAGCCGAGCGGGTGCCCGCACGCCTCGCAGAAGGCGTCCTCGGGCAGGACCGGGGTCTCGCACAGAGGGCAGCGGCTCAAATCCAGCTCCTCGGGCGTACGGCGTTGGCCAGATCGACCAGTTCGTGGCGTTCCTCACGGGTGCCGGCGGAGGCGGCCAGGCGCCGGTAGAGGGCTTCGAGGGCGGTGCGCAGGCCCGGCTCGGTGAAGTCGGCCCCGGCCAGCGTGCTGCCCGCGAGCGGCGCGACGCGCTCCAGGCAGGTGAGCCCGGCGCGCATCACCTCGGCGGTCATGCGGTCGTGGCGGCGGCGGTCGAGTTCGGTCAGCTCGACGAGCCGGTCGGCCGCCCCCAGCAGCTCGTCCGGGCCGGAATCGAGGCGCCTGGCCCGGATCGCCACGCAGGCGAGCTGGGCCGCGTCGCGGTGGCTCGAACTGCGCGGCACCTGGTCGAGCACGTCGATCGCGCCCTGCGGGTCGTCGCGCCCGAGCAGCGTCCTGGCCAGGCCGAAGGCGGCGCCGACGTGGGAGCGGTCGGTCCGCCACACGAGCCGATACCAGGGCGAGGGGTCCTCACCCGAGGCTTCTAGGGCGAAGGCCAGAGCCAGCTTGGGCGCGGACTCACCGGGCAGCAGCGACACACAGGCGTCGAACGCCTTCACGGCCGCCCGCGCGTTTCCCGCCGCCAGATTGTTGACGCCGTCGTACCAGGTCAGCCGCCAGTCGCCGGGCTGGGTCGCGGCGGCCTGGGTGAGTTCGGCGGAGGCGGCCGCGAAGGAGTCGCCGCCCTGCTCGGCCAGCAGCCTGATCTTGGCGAGGGCCGTCTCCGGCGTCCTCGGCATCGCCTCCACGTTCGCGACGAGCGCGGCGGGATCCCTGCCGACCAGGCTGGCCAGCGCGCCCGCCGCCGGGTCGTCGGCGCGCACCAGCGGCACCGGTACGGCGCGGGCCGTACGCAGGGGGTCGAGGCCGGGCAGGACGCCCTGGCCCTCCGGCGCGAGGGCGGCGCCGGCCGCCAGCCGTTCGGGCCCGAACAGCCCGGACTGCGCCGGATAGGGGACGTTCTCCTCGGCGGCGGTGATCTCCCGCAGCACCCCGACGAGCTGCTCCTCCATCTCCCAGGCGCTCTGGAAGCGCTCGCCGGGCTCGCGGGCGGTGGCCCGGCGCAGCAGCCGGGCGAACGACTCGTGCCCGCAGTCGTCGGGCAGCGGGTTCTCCTTGCCGCTCCTGGCCGGGCTGAATCCGGGCACCGCCAGCACCGCGAGCGTGCGCGCCACCGTGTACAGGTCGGAGGTGACGGAGGAGGGCAGCCGGTCCAGCTCGGGCGCGTGGTAGCCGACCGTCACCCAGCTCGTCCCCGGCGGCGAGCCCAGCCGCTGGACCGCCCCCAGGTCGATGATCTTGAGTCGTCTGCCCACCCGGATCACGTTGGCGGGCTTCAGGTCGCAGTAGACGAGCCCCTGCTCGTGCAGGTAGCCGAACGCGCGCAGGATCTCCCTGCCGTACTGCAGCGCCTCGCGCAGCGGCAGCGTGCCCTGGCGGCGCAACTGGAGCAGCGACTGGCCGCCGACGTACTCCATGACGATGTAGCCGTGCCCGTCGTGCCGCTGGAAGGTGTGGATGTCCACGATGTTGGGGTGGTCGACGGAGGTCAGGAAGCGCCGCTCGGCCTCCGCCGCCGCCAGCGCCTCCGGGTCGGAGGTGTTGAGCAGGCCCTTGAGCACCACGATGCGGCCGTCGAGGTTCTCGTCCCCGGCCAGGTAGATCCAGCCGAGGCCGCCGTGCGCGATCGCCCCCCGTACCCGGTACTGCCCGGCGACCAGGTCGCCGGGCCGGAGCTTCGGGCTGAAGGAGAAGGCGGTACGGCAGTGCGGGCAGAACCCGTCCGTACGCCCCGGGCGGCCGTCCCGGCTGCGCCCCACCGGCTTGCCGCAGCCGGTGCAGAAGCGCTTGTCCTCGGGCACCTGGGGATCCGAGAGGATCACGTCGTCCGGTTCGACGTAGGGGGCGGGCGGCAGGTTCTCCAGCGAGTCGGCCAGCCGCCCGCCGGTCGGCCTGCTCAGGGGCCCGCTGACGGGTCCGCTGAGCGGTCCGCTCACGGGCCCGCTGAGCGGACCGCTCAGCGGGGCGCTCATCGCGGACGTCTGCGGCTGGGCCGCGACGGGGTCCGCCGCGTGCCCGCACAGGTCGCAGTAGCCCTCGTCGATCGTGCCCGTGCAGCCGGGCTGCGCGCAGGCGGTCATCGGCCCCCTCCGGTGATGGCGTGCTGGTACCGCTCAACGGCCGCCGCCGCCTCGCGCAGGTCGCAGGGCGCGCTCCACAGCAGCGCCCGCGCCCGCTCGTGCAGGGCGCAGGCGCGCTCGTCCTCGGCGCGGCCGGTGCGCTCGGCCTTGGCCTGTACGGCCAGCAGCCGCCCCCGTAACTCGTCGCGGCGGGCCACCAGGCCGAGCAGCGCCGTGGCGGCGGCCCTTGCCTGCTCGGCGGCCCGAGTGCTGTCGCCTTCGAGCGCGGCCAGCGTCCGCTGCCTGGACAGCCAGCCCTCGCCGGAGGCGTCGAGGCCGCTCAGCCGGGCGGCCAGTTCCGCGCTCCGCTCACGCGGCGCCGCCGACGGCGGCAGGGCGATCTTCACGACCACCCGGCCGTAGGCCAGCCGGGCCTGCGCCTCCGCGTGCCTGACGTCCTCGATGGCGGCCAGCAGCCGCTCGCGCCGCTCCGGGTAGCCCCGCCGGGCGGCCAGCGCCCGTTCCAGGTCGGCGCGGGCGGCCGCGACCAGTTCGCCCACCCGGTCGAGTTCGGCCGTGTGCGGCGCGGTGCCGATCGGGTCCTCGACGACGTTGGCCCGCAGGCGTGCGAGATCGCCCTCGACGGCGCCCGGCCGCAGGCTCTCGCCGAGTTCGCGTTGCAGCTCGGCCACGGCCCGCAGATCGCCCTCCGCCTGCCGCAACCTCGGGAGTACCGGGTTCCAGATCGAGTCGACCGCCTGCATCGCCGCCGTGACCACCCCGAACGCGATGTCCATGCGCGCCACGGCCTGGTCCAGCGTCAGCGTCTCGGCCTCGTCCGCCTCACCCAGGGCGCGCTGCTCCAGCGGCCGGCGCGCGCTCTCCAGCACCACGCTCGGCCCGCCCAGCAGCCGGGTCAGCTCGCTCAGCTCGGCCATGCCCGGCGTCCTGCGGCGCGCCCTGACCGCCTCGGCCTCGTCCAGCACCGCGGCGTACCGGTCGAACAGCGCCCACATCCGGGCCGCCGCCTGCCGCGCGTCGTTCCACGCGCGCTCGGTCGCGCCGCGCAGCGACGCGCCCTTGAGCAGTTGGAACGTGGTGTGCGTGTCCAGGTCGAGCAGGTCGGCCGAGATCCGGTCGCGCTCCTGGCGGCGGGCGGCCAGTTCGTGCTCGGCGCCCTCGGTGCTCATGGGTGGGCCCAGACTCATCACGCTTCCGTTCGGACCAGGTAGGGGGGGGACCCTGACTTGTCCCTGATTCAACCCTGTGGCGCCTGCATTTGGCTTGAATCTGCTCGTAACGTCTTGGGCATGGGACGAATTCTGCTGGTCATCGCCGCGATCATCGCGGCCTTCATCCTGCTGGGCCCGCTCGTCGGGCTGATCTTCACACTGATCAAGTGGGCGCTCGTCGCGGGGCTCGTGGTTCTCGGCGTCGTCGTCGTCAAGCGGGTGCTCGACGGCACGCGGCACGGGTAGCGCCGGTCGGGCGCAACGGCCGCGTCGTCGCGGTGCCCCGCCCGCGCGCCCGTGGGGCGGCGCCCCTCAGCAGGGGTGCGCGGGGCGGGGTGGGCGGGGCCTTGCCGTGATGAGGGCCGTAATGGGGTCTGTCCTAGCGCTCCGAAGGAGCGCATAGTGGGTTGATGGAAGCGCGGCCCGCGGTCGACGACGCCGCGCTCGGGCGTGAGGCCATGGCCGTGCTCGACGCGAACTGGACGGGGACCGCCACCGTGCCCGCCCCCGGCCTGTACCCCCACCAGTGGAGCTGGGACTCCGCCTTCGTCTCCATCGGCCTGGCCCGCCACCGCCCCGACCGCGCGCAGGCCGAGCTCGCCGCGCTCCTCAGCGGCCAGTGGGCCACCGGCATGGTGCCCCACATCGTCTTCCGCACCCCCGAGGCGTACTTTCCCGGCCCCGCCGTCTGGTGCTCGCACGACCACCCCGCCGCCCCCGCCTCGGTGCTCACCTCCGGGCTCACCACCCCGCCGCTGCACGCGCTCGCCGTGTGGTGGCTGTGGCGGCACACCGGCGACGCCGCCGTCGTCCGACGCCTCTACCCGGCCCTGGCCGCCCAGCACGCCTACCTCGCCACCGCCCGCGACCTCGGCGGTTCCGGGCTCGCCGCGATCGTGCACCCGTGGGAGTCCGGCATGGACGACAGCCCCGCCTGGGACGCCGCGCTCGCCGCCCTGCCCGAGATCGGGTACGGCCACCGAGGCCCGCGCCTCGCCGAGCGACGCCTCGACAGCGACCAGGACCGCTACGTCTGGCTGGCGCTGCGCTACCGCGACGCCGGCTACCGCGCCGGCTACCTTCGCGACGAGCACCCGTTCGCCGTCGAGGACCCGCTGTTCAACGGCGTGTGGCTGGCCTCCTGCGAGGCCCTGGCCGAACTCGCGCCGGTCGCGGGCGCCGACGCCGCACCCCACGCCGAGCAGGCGGCCCGCATCAGGAGCGCGCTCGTCGAACGCCTGTGGGACGGCTGCTTCTACCCCCGCGACCTGCGTTCCGGCCGGCTGGTGCGGGTCTGCACCGTCGGCGCGTTCGGGCCCATGCTCGACCCCGGCCTGCCCGCCGCACAACTGCGCGGCCTGCTGGAGGTCCTGGAGTCGGCCCGGTTCATGGGCGCGACCGGCTACCCGGTGCCGAGCTGTGAGATCCGCGCCGCCCAGTTCGACCGCACGAGGTACTGGCGCGGCCCCTCCTGGGTCAACACCAACTGGCTGCTGCGCCGGGCCGCCGCCGTCCACTCCCTCGACCACTTGGGCCGCCAGCTCTCGGCGGGCACCCTGCGACTGGTCAGGCAGGCCGGATTCCGCGAGTGCTTCGACCCGTTCGACGGCAGCGGCCGAGGGTGCCGGGACTTCTCCTGGAGTGCGGCGCTCACCCTGGACCTGCTCGCCGATAGCGTGGAGGGATGAACATCCTGCGCCGCCTGCCCGCCGACGTCCGCAAGGCCCTGGCCACCGAGCCGGGCGAACGGGTGCTCGCCTTCGCCTCCTCCGGCGAGGGCTACCTGGTGGCCACGAACCTCGCGCTGTACCTGCCCGACGGGGTGCGGGTGCCGTACGAGGAGGTCGACCGGGCCTCCTGGGACGAGAGCGGGCTGAAAGTGGCGCTGATCGCCGGCGCCGAGCACCGCGTGCCCGTCACGGAGCCGCGCCGGGTGCCGGAGACGCTGCGCGAGCGCGTCAACGCGACCATCGTCGTCAACAAGCACGTCATGCTGCCCGGCCGAGGGGGAGTACGGCTGGTCGCCCGCCGCCGCCCCGGCGGCGAGGTCAAGGAATGGACCCTCGTCTTCGACGAGGGTCTCGACCCCGACGACCCCGGTGTACGGGCCCAGGCCGAGCAGGCGCTGGAGGGGCTGCGGCGGAGCATGGGCGTCTAGCGTCAGTACGGCAGGCCGCTCTCCTCGGGTTTGCGTTCCTCCTCCGGCCAGCCGGTGCCGGTGCCGTCGCGCGACGCCAGGAACGGCACCCGTTCGCGCACCTTGTCCTTGGCGACGTCGGCCGCCTTCGTGACCTGCGCGCCCACCAGCCCGGCCGCCCCCTGGACCGTCGGGTTGTCGGCCACCCGCCGGGCGGCTCGCTTGATCTGTTCGTAGCGTTCGCGCCCCGCACGGCTGCCCAGCACGTAGCCGACGGCCAGCCCGGCGACGAACGTCATCCGGTACCGCATCTTCCACCTCCGCAGTCGGGCCTACCCGCTAAGGATGCGACACGCACTCCGGGAGTGCGCTAATCTATTCATGCGCCGAACGGACAGGCCAAAGCCTCGAAGACCCGGCGCCGAGATCGATCCCGTGTAGCTCAACCGGCAGAGCAGCCGGCTGTTAACCGGCAGGTTATAGGTTCGAGTCCTATCGCGGGAGCGTCACGACAAAGGGCCCCTCAGTCGAGGGGCCCTTTTCGCATGCGCCGACAGGGCCACCGCGGCCACCCGGGCCGAGCGTCGTCAGCGCCGGTTCTTCTCAGGTCTTCCGGCAAGCCCCCTCGGTCACCCTTTGTGGCTGCAAGGTCACTGTGTTTTCGATTTTGCGGGACAAATCCGTGTTCGACGGTGAAAGATGGGCGCGGAAAGTGCCGCGGAGCGAAGGCGGTGCGGAGAGGGCGCCGCCGCCAGGACGTGTCACCGGCCCGGAAACCGGAGACGCGATCCGTGTCGTGGAATGCGTTGGTTGCCGAGTGCGAACCTGGATCAGCTCCCGTCCCGTCGATACCGCCTGCCCGGACACCCCTGTCGTCCTGCGCGAGGCGGAGCGTTTCCTCAGACAGTTCCACGCCGAGAACCCCGCCGCAGACCCCGGGGACCGCCTGCGGCAGGTGGCGGCGGAGGTGGCCCGTCGCGGCACCTACACCCACACCCCGGCCGAACTCGCCTACGGCGCCCGCGTCGCCTGGCGCAACAGCAGCCGATGCATCGGCCGCCTGTACTGGCGCTCGCTGAAGGTCCGTGACCGGCGCGAGGTCACGGCGCCGCAGGAGGTGGCGGCCGAGTGCGCGGAGCACCTGCGCGAGGCCACCTGTGGCGGACGGATCCGCCCGGTCATCACGGTCTTCGCGCCGGAGGCCCCGGGCCGCCCGGCGCCGAGGATCCTGAACGATCAGCTCATCAGGTACGCCGGGCACCGCCGGGCCGACGGCTCGCTCGTCGGGGACCCGGCCCAGGCCGCGCTCACCGCCCTGGCCCGCGAACTCGGCTGGAGGGGCGGGGCCGGGCCTTTCGACGTGCTGCCCCTGGTGATCAGGCCCGGGTACGGCGAGCCCCGGCTGTTCCCCCTGCCCGGGGACGCGGTGCTGGAGGTGCCGCTGGCCCATCCCGCGCACCCGTGGTTCGCGGAACTCGGGCTGCGCTGGCACGCCGTACCGGCGATCTCCGGCATGTGCCTGGAGATCGGCGGCGTGTGCTATCCGTGCGCGCCCTTCAACGGCTGGTACATGGGGGCCGAGATCGGCGCGCGCAACCTGGCCGACGCCGACAGGTACGACCTGCTGCCCGAGGTCGCCGTACGGCTCGGCCTCGACACCTCCACCGAGCGCTCGCTCTGGCGCGACCGGGCGCTCGTCGAGCTGAACGTGGCCGTCCTGTACTCCTTCGAGCGCGCCGGGGTGACGATGACCGACCACCACACCGAGTCGCGCCGGTTCCTCACCCACCTGGAACGTGAGGAGCAGGCCGGTCGGGTCTGCCCTGCCGACTGGTCGTGGATCGTGCCGCCGATCTCGGGCGGCGCCACCCCGGTCTTCCACCGCTACTACGACGAGGCCGCGCTGACCCCCGCCTTCGTGCCCCGGCACTGAGGTTCTTGCGCCCCTTGGCCAGAAGATGATTCTGTTGACGGTATGTCCGAGCTCGTACTGTCAGAGATCGACCAGGGCGTGCTGACGCTGACGTTCAACCGGCCCGAGCGGCTCAACGCGTGGACGGACGCCCTGGGACGGCGGTACTTCGACCTGCTGGCGGAGGCCGAACGGAACCCGGACGTCCGGGCCGTCGTGGTGACCGGCGCGGGCCGGGGCTTCTGCTCGGGCGCCGACTTCGAGACGCTCGGCGCGCTCCGGGACGGCACCTACGACCACACCCCGGACCCGAGGCCCGCCACGTACCCGACGACGATCGGCAAGCCGGTCATCGCCGCCGTCAACGGGGCCTGCGCCGGGCTCGGCATGGTCCACGCGCTCGTCTGCGACCTGGTCTTCACCGCGGAGGACGCCAAGTGGACGACCGCGTTCGCCCGGCGCGGACTGATCGCGGAGTACGGCCTGGCCTGGATCCTGCCCCGGTTGATCGGCCAGCAGCGCGCGCTGGACATCCTGCTGTCCGGCCGGGTGTTCACCGGTGCGGAGGCTCGCGAGCTGGGGCTGGCCGTCCGGGCGGTGCCGGGGGACCGGCTCCTGGACGAGACCTGGGCCTACGCGCGCGAGCTGGCCGTCCACAGCTCGCCCGCCTCGATGGCGGTCATCAAGCGGCAGGCGTGGCGGGACTGGGACGTGACGCTGGCGGAGTCGGAGAAGGCCGCCGTCGCGGAGATGCTGGCCTCGTTCGGCCGCCCGGACTTCGCCGAGGGGGTGTCCGCCTTCCTGGAACGCCGCCCGCCGCGCTTCCCGCCGCTCGGATAGCGCTCGGGTGGGCGCGGGGGCTCAGGTCGTGCGCAGTGGTGCGGCGGGGCGGGAGATCGCCCCCTCGGGTGAGAAGAAGCGCTGGTCGATCCGGTCGAGGGCGAAACCGGCCGCGCCCAGGACCACGCACTCGTCGCCGAGCGTCGAGGACCTGACCTGGGGCACGCGCAGGCAGTGCGGCTCCAGCGCCCGCCGCAGCGGACCGAGCAGGACGTCGGCCGAGCGGGAGAAGCCGCCGCCGAGCACCACCAGCTCGGGATCCAGAGTGAGCACCATCGCCGCCGTGCCCAGCGCCAGGTCCTCGGCGTAGGCGCGGACGGCCGCCTTCGCCGCCGCGTCGCCCCGGCGGGCCGCCCCGAAGACCAGCGCGGCGGCGTCCTCCGGCGGCGCCCCCTCGGCCACGGGGCACTCCTCCAGATGCCGGGCCATGTCCGGCCAGCCGGTGACGCGCAGCAGCCCGACCTCACCGGTGCCGCCGCCGTACCCGTGGTACAGGCGGCCGTCGAGGATGAGCGCCGCGCCCGGACGGCGGCCCGCGTGCAGGTAGACCAGGTCGCGCACGCCCGCTGCGACGCCGAACCGCTGCTCCGCCAGGGCGGCCAGCTTGCTGTCGTTCTCGACGGCGATCGGGCAGGGCAGCAGCTCGGCGAGGTGGCCGAGCAGGTCCGCGCCCTGCCAGTCGGGCAGCGCCTCGACCCGGGTGATCTCGCCCTGCCGGTTGACCACGCCCACGGTGCCCGCGGCCACGCCCCACATGTCCGCGGGGGTCAGCCCGGCGGCGACCATCGCGGCCTCGACGGCCCGGCTCACGGCGTCGAGCCGGGCGGCCCGGCCGGCGCCGGCGTCCACCGAGATCCGGCCGCTGGCGATCATGTGGCCGCTCAGGTCGGTGACGGCGGCCAGGATCTTGTGCACCCCTATGTCGATGCCGAGCGCGTGGCCCGCGTCCGCGCGGAACCGGTAGCGGCGGGCCGGTCTGCCCATGCTGCCGGGGGCGGGCTCGACCTCGGCGATCCACCCTCGTTCGCGCAGGTCGCCCGCCACGTCCACGATGGATCCCCTGGACAGGCCGGTGATCGCGGCCAGCTCAGTGAGCGTCAGCGGACGGCGCGCGGCGCGCAGGGCGCGGATGCTGCTGAGCGAATTGAGCTGGCGCAGCCGCTGGAGGTCTCCGCCGCTCACCTGCGCCCGATCGTCCCTCACTAATGATGCACTCCTCAATATGTACGGCCGCCACACGACGGATCATTCTGATTCTAGGACTTGATCACGGCGTGTAGGGCAGAGTATTTATGGAGTCCTGAATAAGTCGGGAGAGAGTTCGTCCATGACACCCACCATCGCGATCGTCGGAGCTGGAGCCCGCGGCCTCATCTACGCCAGAGCGGCGGCGGCCGACGGCCGGGGCCGCGTCGTAGCGGTCGCCGAACCGGATCCGGCCAGGCGCGCCGTCCTCGCCGCCGAGCACGGCCTGCCCGACACGGCCTGCTACGCCGGATGGGCGGAGCTGGCCGCAGTGCCCAAGCTGGCCGACGCCGTCGTCATCGCCACGCAGGATCACATGCACACCGAGCCCGCCGTGGCCTTCGCCCGGCTGGGTTACGACATCCTGCTGGAGAAACCCATGGCTCCCACCGAGCCGGAGGCGCGCGCCATCACCGAGGCGGTCGAGCGCGCCGGGGTGATCTTCGCCGTCGGCCATGTCCTGCGCTACACCCCCTACACCAGGGCGCTGAAGGAGATCGTCTCCAGCGGCAGACTGGGCTCCGTCTCCAGTGTGCAGCATCTGGAACCGGTCGGCTGGTGGCACCAGGCGCACTCGTTCGTGCGCGGCGCCTGGCGCGAGAGCGCCGGGTCGGGGCCGATGCTGCTGACCAAGTCCTGCCACGACATCGACTGGCTGCTGCACGTCCTGGAGGATCAGCCGGTCAGCGTCGCCTCCTTCGGCTCGCTCACGCACTTCCGCCCGGAGAACCGGCCGGAGGGCGCGGGCGCCCGGTGCGTGAGCTGCGCCGTCGAGTCCGGCTGCCCGTACTCGGCCAAACGGCTCTACCTCGGCTGCCTGGGCGACCCGAAGTCGGAGTTCTGGCCGCTCGGCCCGGTGACCCCCGACGCCACCCCGGCCGGGGTCATGTCCGCCCTGGAGACCGGCCCGTACGGCAGGTGCGTCTACGCCTGCGACAACGACGTGGTCGACCAGCAGGTGGTGATCATGGAGTTCGCCGGAGGCGCCACCGTGTCGTTCACGATGACCGCCTTCACCCCGCTCGAACACCGCAAGACCCGGATCTTCGGCTCCCACGGTTACGCCGAGGGCGACGGCAGGACGATCAGGGTCGTCGACTTCACGACCGGAGCGGAGGAGGTCGTCGACTCCCAGAACGGAGTGGGCGCGTCCCTGGCCGACGGGCACGGGGGCGGTGACGCCGGGCTCACCCGGGTCTTCCTGGAGGCCGTCGCCACCCGCGACCAGGCGCGGCTCGGCGCCGACGCCGAGGCGGCGCTGGCCGGGCACCGGGTCGTCTGGGCGGCCGAGCGCGCCCGCCGGACGAGGACGGTGCAGGCCCTCTGACCCTGCCGCCCGCGTAAGACCCGCCGAGCTGAGGCCCACGAGAGCGCCGCCCTACCGCAGCTCTCCCCAGCCGGCATCGAACCACCCCCTTGGAGAAGCACGTGCGTACTCGCCGTCCCGCAATCGCGTTACTGGCCCTCGCCCTCATGGCCGCCGGATGCGGCTCGTCCACCCAGTCCGCCGGATCCGAAAACGCCACGATCAGCTACGCGATCTGGGACAAGAACGACCAGGCGAGCGCGGAGAAGATCATCGCCGCCTTCCAGCAGGCCAACCCGAAGGTCACGGTCAAGCTGGAGATCACCCCCTGGGCCCAGTACTGGACCAAGCTCCAGACCGCGGCCTCCGGCGGCACCGCCCCCGACGTCTTCTGGATGAACAGCCTCAACGTCCGCATGTACGCCAAAGGCGGCGTGATCGCCCCCCTCGACGAGAGCAAGGCGGACGGGCTCCCCACCGCGGTCGTCGACGGCTACCGCTACGACGGCAAGCTGTACGGCCTGCCGCACAACGTGAACGTCCCCGCCCTCTGGTACGACAAGAAGGTCTTCGACTCCGCCGGAGTCAAATACCCCACCGCCGACTGGACCTGGGCCGACGTCCAGTCAGCCGCCAAGAAGCTGACCGATCCGGCCAAGGGCCAGTACGGCATCATGGCCCCGATGTGGGACCAGGCCGCCTTCTACAACACCATGCTCCAGGCCGGCGGCCGGGTGCTCTCGCCGGACGGCAAGAAGAGCGGCTTCGACGAACCCGGCTCCATCCAGGGCCTGGAGTTCTGGACCAACCTGATCAAGGAGAAGTCCGCCCCCGCCGCCGAGGTCTACAACGACACCGACCCGATCCAGCTCTTCCAGTCGGGGAAGTACGGCATGCAGTACGGCGGCTCCTGGCTGGCCTCCACCTACTGGAACAACCCGGAGATCCGCGAGCGGGTCGACGTCGTCCCGCTGCCCAAGGGCCCGCAGGGCAGAGGCGTGGTCGTGATCGGGACGGCCAACGCCGTCTCGGCCAAGAGCGAGCACCCGGAGGCGAGCAAGGCCTTCGCCGAGTTCGTCGTCTCCCAGCAGGCGCAGCAGATCCTCAGCGACTCCGGCGGCGGTGCCGTGTCGGGCCGCGAGGGCACCCAGGAGAGCTGGTTCAAGGCGTTCCCGACCTTCCACCTGAAGGAGGTCTTCGACGTCGCCGCCTCCGACGGCGTGCCGTACCCGGTGAGCCTGAACACCGCGCAGTGGCAGGACGCGCAGCAAAAGCTCCTCGCCGAGGCGTGGGCGGGCAGAAGGCCCACCGCCGACGTCGCGAAGGAGATCGCGGCGCGGATGAACGAGATCCTGGCCAAGGAATAGGCGATGAGCACGGCACAACGCGCCAGACGCGAGTGGATCTGGGGCTACGCGCTGGTCGCGCCCATGGCGATCGGGCTGGCCGTCTTCTACCTGTGGCCGGTCGTCCAGACGCTCTACCTCAGCCTGACCGAGTCCGGCGTCTTCGGCGGCCACACCTGGGTCGGCCTGGCCAACTTCGCCGAACTGTTCGGCGACGCCGAACTGCTGGGCGCGCTCGGCAACACGCTGACGTACGCGCTGCTGGTGCTGGCGGGCGTCCCGGTGTCCATCGTGATCGCGGTCCTGCTGAACGTACGGGGGCTGCGCGGGCTGTCGGTCTACCGGACGCTGTACTTCCTGCCGGTCGTCACCATGCCCGCCGCCGTCGGCCTGACCTGGCGCTACCTCTACAACGGCGACTTCGGGCTGATCAACTACCTGCTGGCGAAGGTGGGGATCGACGGGCCGTACTGGATGGGCGACCCGAAGTACGCGATCTACGCCATCGCGGTGGTCGGGATCTGGAGCTCGATCGGCTACAACGCGGTGCTGTTCCTGGCCGGGCTGCAGAGCATCCCGCGACCCTTCTACGAGGCGGCGTCGATCGACGGGGCCGGGCGGATGCGGCAGTTCTTCCGCATCACCCTGCCGCTCCTGACGCCCACCACGTTCTTCGTCATGGTGATCACGGTGATCAGCGCGCTGCAGGTCTTCGACCTGGTCTATCTCATGATCGACCTGAACAGCCCGGCGCTGGCGGGCAGCCGCACGATCGTCTACCTCTTCTACGAGAAGGGCTTCGTGCAGAACCAGCGCGGCATGGCGGCGGCGATCGCGGTCCTGCTGCTCGGGCTGATCCTCGTGCTCACCGCGATCCAGTTCCGGCTGCAGAAGAAGTGGGTGCACTATGAGTAGCACCAGGACGTGGCCCGTCCACCTGGCCCTCGGTGCGGGCGCGCTGGTGATGCTGGCGCCGTTCGCCTGGCAGCTCATCGTCTCGCTGCAGTCGCTGCCGGAGTCGCTGCGCGTGCCGCCGGCCTTCGTGCCCTCGTGGCAGTGGTCGAACTTCGCGGAGGTCTTCCGCACGGTGCCGCTGGCCAGGCAGATGTTCAACACGGTCGTGGTCACGGCGGCGGTCACGGCGGGGCAGTTGCTGCTGTGCTCGCTCGCGGCCTTCGCCTTCGCGCGGCTGCGCTTCCCCGGCAGGGGCCTGCTGTTCGGGCTCTTCCTGGCCGTGCTCATGGTGCCGGCGGAGCTGTTCCTGATCCCGCGCTACGAGATCATGCAGGGACTCGGCTGGCTGAACACGCTCCAGGCGCTGATCGCGCCCGGCGTGTTCGGCGCCTTCGGCACCTTCCTGCTCCGCCAGTTCTTCCGCACGCTGCCCAGGGAACTCGACGAGGCCGCGCGCCTCGACGGGGCCAATCCGCTGCAGATCTACTGGTGGATCATGCTGCCGCTGGTACGGCCGGGCCTGCTGGCGCTCGGCCTGCTGACGGTCATGTGGTCGTGGAGCAGCCTGCTGTGGCCCCTCGTGGTCAACACCGACCCGGAGCTGATGACGCTCTCCGCCGGGCTCGCGTCGCTGCGCGGTCAGTACCTGACCGACTTCCCGATCCTGTTCGCCGGATCGATCGTCGCGTCGCTGCCGATGATCGTCCTCTTCGTGGTCATGCAGCGGCAGCTCATCGCCGGTATCGCCTTCACCGGCTCTAAAGGCTGATTTATCCCCATATATCCCTATCAAAAGGTTATGAAGGAGTTGATGTGCGTTCCTACCGCAGCAGGATCGTCATCGCCGCAGGCATCCTCCTGGGCAGCGGCCTGGCCGCGCCGCCGCCCGCGGCGGCAGCCCAGGAGGCGCCCGTGGACGTCCAATTACTTTCCATCACCGACTTCCACGGCTACCTCAGCCCGGCGACCGACGCGGCGAACGGCACCATCAAGAACTCCCGGGGCGAGACCCTCACCGTGGGCGGCGCGCAGTACCTCTCCACCCACCTGAAGCGGCTTCGGGAAGGGCGCCAGAACACGGTCACCTTCACCACCGGAGACGACTTCAGCGGCTGGCCCACGTACGTCTCCCAGCACGCGGACGAGCCCACGATCGAGGTGCTCAACCGCCTCGGCGTGGAGTTCACCGCAGTCGGCAACCACGAACTCGACCGGTCGCTGGAGTTCCTGCGCGACCACATGGCCAACGGCACGTGCTTCGGCAGGATCGGCCTCGACAGCTGCTTCACCGACTCCTCCGGGCAGCGGTTCAAGGGCGCGAACTTCGAGTTCTCGACCGCCAACATCACCGAGAAGGGCTCGGCCCAGCCGGTGCTGGCGCCGTACGTCGTCAAGTGGTTCACGGCGGGTGAGCGCCGCTTCCCGGTCGGCTTCATCAACCTGACCACGCCCACCACCGTGACGGGCTCCACCTCCTACCAGCCGACCCTGGACAACCTGCCGCTGGTCGAGACCGCTGACAAGTACGCGGCCGAACTCAAGCAGCAGGGCGTGAACGCGATCGTCGCCAACGTGCACGAGGGCGGCACGACGACCGAGAACCTGTACGACCGCTGTACCAACCCCACGGGTCCGGTGATCGACTTCGCCCGGCAGGCCTCGCCCGACATCGACGCGATCGTCACCGGTCACTGGCACTCGGCGTTCAACTGCTCGATCCCCGACCCGGCGGGCAACCCGCGCCCGGTCGTGGAGGCCTCCTTCCACGGCAAACTGGTCAACGAGATCAACCTGAAGCTCGACCCGGCCGACGGGGAGGTCATCAGGGCGCAGACCACCGCGACCAACCACCCGGTCACCAGGGACGTCCCCGCCGACGCCGACATGGCGGCAACCGTGGACTACTGGGTGGCCAAGCAGCCCACGACCGCCGCCACGCCGGTCGGCAAGATCACCGCGAGCCTGACCAGGGCCCGTGACGCGGACGGGGAGAGCACGCTCGGCAATCTCGTCGCCGACGTGATGGCCCGCAAGCCGTCCTGGCCCTACCGTGCGACGGCCGACCTGGCGATGGTGGCCGTGGCTCCGGTGAAGGGCTCCAACTCCTTGCGCGCCGACCTGATCCGCTCCGGCGACGGCACCGTCACCTTCGGGCAGGCATGGAACGCCTGGGGCTATGCCAACCCGGTGCTGACGGTCTCCGTGAAGGGCAGCCAGATCGAGCAGGCGCTGGAGCAGCAGTGGCAGACCCAGCCGGATGGCACGGTCAAGTTCGCGCCGCTGGCCGTGTCTGGCAATGTCCGCTTCAAGTACGACCTGTCCAAGCCGGTCGGCAGCAGGGTGCTCCCGGCCAACGTGCTGATCGACGGCAGGCCCCTCGTCCCGGCCAGGACCTACCGCCTGGCCGCGCTCGCCTACACCCTGATCGGCGCCGACGGTTACACCGCCTTCGCCGGGTTCACCGACCCGGTCAGAGGCGAGCGTGACTACGAGGCCCTCCGCGCCTACCTGGGCGGACGTCCGTCCGTCTCCCCACCCGCGTTGAACCGGGCCTCCCCGGTGTGACCTGACCACGACCCGGCTTCGGCGGCGCCGCCGTTCCACCG